>CAZDUP010000006.1:1776-21308 GCA_964508625.1 uncultured Thermodesulfobacteriota bacterium | reverse complement strand
CTCCTCAGGCAGGTCAGCGGTCTGCACTTCATCGGACTTGCCCATTACTATCGCCCTCTCCACCGAGTGCTCGAGCTCGCGGACGTTTCCTGGGAAAGGATATCTGAGGAGCGCTTCGAGGGCGTCTACCGAGAAGCCCTTGACCGTTTTCTTGTAGAGGCCTGAATAGTATTCGAGGAAGTGGTTGGCCAGCAGCATGATATCGCCCTTGCGGTCGCGCAGAGGCGGCAGCGTTATCGGCACCACGTTGAGCCTGTAGTAGAGGTCTTCCCTGAACGTGCCCCTGTGCACCTCTTTCCTGAGGTCGCGCTGGGTGGCGCAGATTATCCTCACGTCCGCGCTTATGGTCTCGGTGCCGCCGAGCCTGTCGAACTCCTTCTCCTGAAGGACGCGCAGGAGCTTTACCTGTATCGCCGGCGAGAGCTCGCCTATCTCGTCGAGGAATATCGTGCCTTTATTGGCAAGCTCAAACCTGCCCTTCTTCTGCTTGACGGCCCCTGTGAACGCGCCTTTTTCGTAGCCGAAGAGCTCTGCCTCAAGGAGCGTTTCCGGTATGGCCGCGCAACTCACCTTTATATAGGGCTCGCCCTTTCTCGGGCTCGAGGCGTGGATGGCGTTGGCCACGAGCTCCTTTCCTGTGCCGCTCTCTCCCAGTATGAGGACCGTTGAATCTGTCTGGGAGATGACCTTTATGGTCTCGAAGATGGCGTTCATCCGCTCGCTCTTGCCGATGATGCCGATGAAGTTGTACCTGCCCTCGACCTGCTCCTTCAACATGAGGTTCTCGGCCTCGAGGTCCTTGAGGCGCACTATCCTTTTTATCATAAGGAGGAGCTCGTCCATTGAGAAGGGCTTGGTGATGTAGTCATAGGCCCCGTACTTCATGGCCTCCACGGCGGTCTCGACCGCCCCGTACGCAGTTATGAGTATGACGAATGAATCCGGCGACGCCCGCTTGCAGGACTTCAGTACCTCGATGCCGTCGAGGTCCGGGAGCCTGAGATCGGTTATGACGATGTCGAAGGCGCCGTCCTTTACGAGTGAGACACCCTCCTTGCCGGAGGCGGTCTCGGCCACATGGTAGCCGTCGCCCTTCAATGCGTCGCTAATGGAGATGCGCATCAGGGGTTCGTCGTCTATTATGAGTATGCGCGCCTGTCGTGACAAAGAAAGACTCCTATCATGGCAATCCGGTCTGTATCGGCAGCAGCACCTTGAAGGTGCTGCCCTTGCCCTGCTGGCTCGTGACCTCTATCCTGCCGTTGTGGCGCTCTATTATACCACGGCTCACCGAAAGGCCCAAGCCCGTGCCCTTGCCAACGCCCTTAGTCGTGAAGAACGGGTCGAAGATGCGTGTGAGGTTCTCCGGAACTATGCCGCAGCCGTTGTCAGATACCTGTATGCAGAACCAGCGCCCCTCGTGCCTGGTGCTGACCTCTATGAGCCCGTCGCCATCGAGCGCCTGCACCGCGTTCAGTATGAGGTTCACGAGTATCTGCTCTATCTGGTGCTTGTCAACGAGTATGGGCGCGAGCCCCTCGCCCAGGTTCACCACGAGCCTTACGTCCCTGCCCTTTACCGAGTGGACGAAGAGAGGGATTATGCCCTGTATCATCGCGTTGATGTCCGTGAGCGTAAGGGCAGGGGCGTGCTGCTGGGAAAAATCAAGGAGCTGGCGGACTATGTTCTGTACCCTCTTTATTCCGTCCTCCATGAAGTCCAGGTACTCTGCCTTGCGCTCGTCAGTAAGGTTCCTGTTCTTGAAGTTGTAAAGGCAGTTCAGTATGCCTCCGAGGGGGTTGTTGACCTCGTGCGCTATGCCTGCCGCGAGCTGGCCCACTGCCGCGAGCTTCTCGCTCGATATGATGTTCTTCTCGAGCGCTTTTTTCCTCGTCACGTCCTCCGACATCCAGACCACGTACTCTGCCGGCCCCTTTGCGCCGGTGAGGACCGGGAATATGTTTGTGAGGACGGCCATCTCGGCCCCGTCCGGGCCGTAGAGCTTGTACTCTATGCTCCTTGCCTTGCCGGTCTCAAAGACCCTGTCAACGAGCCTCTCAAGCTCCAGCCTGAGCTCATCAGGCGTATGTGCCATGAAGTTCTCGTTGTGGCAGTCCCCGCCCGGCTCGTTGCACTTGCATATGGGGCAGGCCTCGGAGGCGTGCCTGTTCCATACGACAATGGCCTTGCTCCTCTCCAGGACGTAGAGGCAGTAAGGGAGGCTGTTTATGATCGACTCTATGAGCGCCTTCTGCGTCAGGAGCTTGTCCCGGCTGGACTGTATGCTCCCCTCCTTGTCGCGCAGGCTCCTTACCATTAGGTCAAAGGTGCGCGCGAGGTCCGCTATCTCGTCAGAGCCCTCCTTTGCCGAGCCTATCCTCACGTTCAGGTCTCCGGCGGAGACGAGCTCCGCCTTCTTCTTCAAGGAGAGTATCGGCCTGGTGATGACGTAGGTTATGAACGAGGCAACGCCCGTGGCCATGAAAAAGCCGATAAGCGCTATAGTCGTCACGGCCTTTATGTTCCTGTACTGGAGCTCGACGAACTTCTCCTTGGGCACGCCCACGAATATCGAGCCTATTATCTTCGCCTCGTAGTTTATTATGGGGTCGAATGCCGCGACGTATTCCTTGCCTGCTATCTCCGTCTCTCCCCTGTACGCCATCGAGGCGTGTATGCCTTTGAGCACGTCCTCAGGCAGGAGATGGCCCACTGTCCTCGAGCCCTTCTCATCGAGCACGTTCGTGGCTATCTGGACGTCTCCCATCGCGATGGTGACGAGAGAGCCGGGTATGGACTCGGCGAGCGTGTCCGGGACGAACTGGTCGTTGTTTATGAGGTCGCCTGTCACAAAGGCTCCGAGCACGGTCCCTGCGGAATCCATCACGGGCGTGACGACTACGAGCATCATGCCGTCACGTATCTCGCGCCCGCCCTGCCCTTCATTGCCCGCCTTTATCGCGGAGAGCGCATCTATCCGCTCGGCCTTCAGGACGCCGTGCGGGATTATCTCGGTCGATATGAACGACTTCTTCTGGGCAATGGCTTTTTTCACAAGGCCGTTTACGGCAAGCTCGTAGCCCGCCTCAGGCGTATTGTGAGAAGCGATGCTGAAGCCCCTTGAATCGACGACGCTCCAGAGGTCCACGTAAGGACGGAACTTCTTCCATTCGATAAGCTGCTCTCTAAGGAGGGCGGCATCCTTCCTCTTCACCGCCTCCTGGAGATACCGCTCGGTGGAGGCCTGGAGCATGCCATACTGCATCTGGTATGCCCGCGCATAGTACTGCATCCAGGCCGCCTTCAGGTTGTTGTTGATAGTCTCCTGAGCGTCCTCCTTTTTGCTCGAGCTTATGAGGTTGGTCGTCAGAAATGCCAGGAACACCGTCGGAAGGAGTGTTGCAAGCAGGAACGAGAGGATAAGTTTGCTGCCTATGTTCATCGCAAATGGTCGCCGAGTGACCGTGCCGGGCTAAAAAAATCAAACAAATCAGAATGTTATCTGAAAATCAGGATATTATAACGGGCAAGGAAAGTCAACCTGCTTTCATTTGAAAGAGGAAAGCGACAGCATGGCACGCTGAAACCGCCGACTTATCCGAGGCCGCCTTGACATATTCGCTCAAATTGGAAATACTTGAACCAGCAAAATTGCCTGAAACTGGAGGTCGATATATGGCGAAGACCAAAATCCTCGGTTTTGCCGGGAGCCTGAGGAAAGACTCCTTCAACAAGGCCATCCTGCGGGCGGCCGTGGAGCTCTCTCCGCCGGAGATTTCCATAGAGACCTTTGACCTCGACGGGATACCCCCGTTCAACCAGGACCTCGAAGGCAGCCCGCCGGACAAGGTTAGGGACTTCAAGGCAAAGATCAGGGCAGCCGACGCCATTCTCATCGCCACACCGGAATATAACTACTCCATACCCGGAGTCCTCAAGAACGCGATCGACTGGGCATCGCGGCCTTACGGGGATAGCGCCTGGCAGGGCAAGCCAGTCGGCATAATGGGCGCGTCAGTAGGGGCGCTCGGAGCGGCGCGGGCGCAATATCACCTGCGCCAGTGCTTCGTCTTTCTCGACATGTACCCTGTCAACACCCCCGAGGTCATGGTGCCGTTCGCGCAGGAGAAGATAGACCAGTCCGGGCGGGTCAGCCACGAAAAGACAAGGGACAAGATACGTGAGCTTGTAACGAGCCTCGCGGAATGGACAAGGAGACTTAAATCCGGGCATTAATGGGATGCCCTTATCTTTTCCGTACGGCCTTTTAATAGTTACGACCCCATGCCCGGATACATGGTAAAGAAAAAGGTCGAGCCCTTGCCAGGCTCTGCCTCTGCCCATATCCGTCCACCGTGCCTCTCGATAATGCGCTTTACGGTCGCAAGCCCAATGCCTGTGCCAGGATACTCGTCTGCTGAGTGCAGTCTCTGGAACGGCTTGAAGACGCTTTCCGCGTGCCTGGCTTCAAATCCTATGCCGTTGTCCCTGACGTAGAAGACCGTCGTCATCTCTTTTTCCAGCGCGCCGAATTCTATTACGGGAAGCCGGGCCTTTGACGTATACTTCCATGAGTTGCCGATAAGGTTTTCAAGGGCCATGCGGACGAGTTTTGCGTCGCCTTGTGCCTTGAGGCCGGACCGCGCCCTGAATTCCACTTTTCTTTGCGGGTCCGACTTCTTCAAATCCTCGATTATCGAGGTGGCTATACCGCTCAGGTCCAGCTGCTCTAGCTTTATATCCGCGCGCAAAATGTAAGACAGGCTCATCAGGTCCTCCACAAGGTTTTCCATCCGCCTTGCAGCGGCCCTTATACGCTGGAGCTGGTCACGGCCCTCGGCGTCAAGCCTCTCCAAATGCTTTTTCAGCAGCATCCTGCTGAAACCGTCTACAAGCCTCAGTGGCGCGCGTAGGTCGTGGGCTATAGAGTAGGCGAAAAGCTCAAGCTCCCTGTTAGCGGCGGAAAGGGCCTCCAACGTCTTGTTCAGCTCCGCCGTCCTCTCATCGACCCTCTTTTCCAGGCTGCGGTTAAGAAGGCGCACCTCCTCTTCCATCCGCTTCCGCCCGGTTATGTCCACGACCGCGTTAAGCGAGCCCTTGAACTCATCACCTTCAAATATCGGAGATGCGGATACATGGACGAATATCGTCGAGCCGTCCTTTTTCATATACTCCATCTCATATTGGTCACGAACACCCCGGCTCCTTGAAGCAAGTCTTTTGCCCGCCTCTTTCCGCAGCCTTTCAGGGATCAGCTCATAGCCGGACTTGCCAGCCAGCTCTTGCCTTGCGTACCCGAGCATCTCGGCCATCTTGCCGTTCACAAAGCCGATCTTTCCGTCTGCTTCCAATACAAATATGCCTTCGTTCAGGTTTTCGACCAGGAACCTGTACCTCTCCTCGCTCTGTTTTAAGGCCTCGTCCTTTTTTTTCTGCTCCGTAACATCAGAAAGGCTCAACACAATGCCTGTTACAGTGCCGCCAGGCCCCTTTATTGGCTGCAGGGTCCAGTTCCACCATGTGAGGCCCCTTTCAGGGTGCTCCCTGTATTCAAAGGGCCTCCAGTATTCGTGGTGCGGCTCGCCTGTTTCCACGACCTTTTTGAATATCCGCTCGTTTTCCTCATCAGGATAGAGTTCGAAATGATTTCTGCCCGGAAAAAAATCAGGGTGCCTGTCGTCAGCCTCTGCATAGGCCCTGTTCACCTTCAGGAAATTGAAATCCCTGTCCATGTACGCGATGAGCTGCTCGATGCTGGAGAATACCGTCTCCAGCAGGCTCAGGTGGTGCTCGCTCTCCCTTTCAACCTTCTTTCTATCCGTGATGTCCTCGTTTATGGTCACGACGCCTGTTACGGCACCCTTTTCAATGAGTGGAAAGGACGAATTGAGGATATACTTTCTCTCGCCTTGGAAGGTCTCGATGAGGACCTCTTCCTTGACCGTGACCTCTCCCCTCCTGACCGCCCTCGCTGTCGCCCATTCCTCAGGCTCTATCCTCTTTCCTGTCGTGGGCCACCAGCCCTTATACTCCCGGTACCCGGAAATGTCCACATACCTGGCCCCGCCCCAGATCTCGCGGGCAGCGGGATTTACGTATAGGACCAGGCCCTTGGCATCATGGAAAAAGACGCCGACAGGCAGCCTGTCGAATACCTTGAGGAGAATCTCTCGTGATATCGGTTCAGTGGGCATTTTTTCGGTCATTTGATTGTTGACGAGGCAAATCTTATGGAAGCTCTGATTAATTCACTTTTTTGCTGTCATTGCGAGGAGCGCAGCGACGAAGCAATCTCAAAGTGCTTGATTTGCAAAAGGATGGGATTGCTTCGCTCCGCTCGCAATGACCAGTCACCGTATTAATCAGAGTTTCCTTAAGTATAACAGCGATTAGTTCGCTTGATTGCAGCTACCCCGACCATCAGAATACAAAAGGGGTTACGCTGATGCGTAACCCCTTTCCTTTACGGTTTTTTTGAGTTATCCGCGGCGCTTCAGCTTATCGAAGCGCGACCGCTCGTCGCGTTCACGTTTACCCGGAACTTTATAGTCGAGGGCGGGTCCTTTATGCAGAGCACAGCCGATTGCGCGGAGCCGTTCGGCTTGAACGTAATCTCTATCGCGGACGAGCCGCCGCAGTCCGCTCCGCTCGCGTATCGCACGGTGGAAGGCAGGTCTCTCCAGGGCCTGACCGATGACCATGCCGTGCTGCCTGAGGGCCTGTCCCCCATCGTCAGCCGGAAGCGTTTCGATGGTATGTCCACCTCGACCCTGTGCTCAAGGTTTGTCGAGACAGAAAGCTGCCTGGCGGTCCTCATCTCTCCGAGTAGGCTCATCGCAGCCTCCTTGAACCTCAGGGACTGCGACCATGAGTAGAACGACGGTATGGCTATGGCAAAGAGTATGCCCATTATCGCCATCGCGATGATGCTCTCGACAAGTGTGTATCCCTTATTGCCCATCGCCCTTCTCCCTGCCTATGGTCAGCCTGAACGACTGGAGAGCGCTCCCTCCCCTGTTGTCATCTGCCGAGAGCGTCACGTCCACTGCACCCTCGTCCCCGGCCGCCTCCCATTCTATCCTGCTGCCCTTGACCTCCATGCCCTCAGGCCCCTTCACGAGAGCAAAGGCTATCGCGTCGCCATCAGGGTCCTCGGCATCTATATCGTATATGAAGTGCTTTGAAAAGGCTGACGGCGGGGTAGAGGTGAAATAGGGCGGCGAATTCGCGGCTGCCGGGCCGCTCACCTCAAGGGGATCGCTCTCGTCCTCCCCGTCCAGGGCCTTGACCCTGAGCGTGACCGCATCTCCTCGCTTGAAGTAGCTGCCGCTTAAGACCTCTCCATAGAAGAATGTCCCGTTGACTGACCAAAGGTAGTCGTAGCTGAGCTCGTCTCCGTCAGCGTCGTATCCCTCGGCCTTGGCTGAGAGGTCCGCGCCAGCGCGCGGAAGAGAGGGCTCAATCCGCACAGAGACGAGCGAAGGTGGCGTGTTCGCGACCGTGACTGACGACTCTGCTTCAATATCGCCCGAGAAAGCCCTCACGCTCACAACGTCCCCTTTCCTGAACGCGCCCTTCTCCAAAGTATCTCCGTCCTCCTCAGCAGCTTTCCCGTTTACCTCCCATGCAAAAGAGACCTCATCAGCCTCCCCGTCGATAACGGCCCTTATACCGTGGCCAGCGGAAGGCCGCTCAGGCACGAGCCTTACGGAAAACGATGCGCCCTCGACGGATGCGTCAGGATTTTTTGAGGTACCCGGCGCCTTCTTTTCAGAGCAGCCTGATGCCGCTGTCAGCAGCAGGACTGCCGCAAGGCGCGCAAGGCTACGGCGACTGCATGAAATCATATTTGCGCCCGCCCTTTCTCCCGGCTGGTCCAGGCAGGATATATATCTTCTCTGCCTCTATGCTCCCATCCGAATTAATTGCCCCTTCGACGTAGACCCATCTGCCAGCGTCTATCTCATACTTGCCAGCCTGCCTGTTGTCAGCCCACCAGACGCCCGTGGACCAGGACAACACGACCCTGTGCCTCTCGTTTACGACCAGGGCCGGGCCGTCGAGCCCGCTGACTATGCCGGTCAGGTATTTCTGCGGCCTCTCATCTGCAAGGGATACTGATGAGAACAGGAGAAGAACCAATGTCAGCAATAGCGCTGCCCTCATCTAACGTACCTCCCTCCAGTAAAGGGGTATGCTCGAACCATCCTGCTTCACCTCCGGCTTTACGATCGCCCCACCTGAGCCTATGAGGGCGGAAAACCCGCTGGGGCCGACCGATGTAACGATGCCCGAGGCTATGCCAGCTCCGACGTCAGTAGACCTGTCTGTCCTGTCCTTTACCGCATCGTCATCATCTATATCCGGCCCGGCTGGCGGGTCATTGTACGGGTTATAATTGTAGGCAGCGGCCGCGGTCAGGTAGTCGAGCGAATAGAGGCTCGAGTTGCCGCTGCTGTCAGCAGAACATACTGTTGTGGAGACTGACGGAGTATAGGCCGTATAGTATGCGACCTTGCCGAAGACCGAGGCTGGCGCAAGGGCCTTCTCGCCGCTGCCCTCGAGGCCTATGAGCCAGCCATAGGCGCTGCCTATGTCAACGGAATCGACGTTCGTAGCATCCATGAGGTCGCCTTCTGACCTTGCGCTGCCCTGCCCCGCGTCCTTCAGGGCATAGAGCCTGTCGGAGATGCTGGTCGATAGCGGGTGTTCCCTGTCGCCGGACCCGAAGAACAGGAGCTCATAGCCGTGCTCTAATGCGACCGCGGGCTTGTAGAAGACCTTCCTGCCGCCCCCTGAGCTGAAGAGCTTTTGCGCTGACCACGATGAGGTGAGCGTAGAGGAGGCGTCAAAGCGCCAGACGCTGCCGCCCATGTCCCCGGCGTAGAACCTGTCAGCATAGCCGTTGCCGTCGAGGTCGAGGACCGCGAGCTGTGACGGAACGGACCTGGTCATGGCTGCGTCGTTCGCCCCGGTATATCCCCACAGCTTCCAGCCGCTCCTTGAAAGGCTTATGCCGGATGTGATATCAGCCAGCTCCACGACGTACACGCCCCTGCCCTTTGTCGATAGTCCGGCTGGTTCCGTGTCCTCGGCCGCGTTGTCGTAACCAGCGCCTATGAAGGCAGCGGCCTTCTTTTTTATGCTGCCACTGACGTTGACCCGGAGCTTTGCAATGACAGGCTCCGAGAAGCTCTCGGCAAGCTCAGAGTAGTCGGTGTTCGACCCTGACGGGCTCTCTCCCGGCCCTATGCGCCATAGATATATGGGGTCTTCCGGGTCCGTGATGTCGAGCGCATAATAATAGGAGCCGCCGCGCCGCTCGCCGAACATGACGATGACCCTGTCCGAACTTTCGATATTGCCGTCCCTGTCCTCGTCATGGATATATGCGACCGGCGAGGAGTCCACGTAATATGTATGCACGGCCGCTGGCATGTGCCTGAGTTCGTCTAGCAGGTCAGGAGGGATGAAGGCCCATTTTTCTTCTCCGTCGCAGTCGCTGAAGGCGTGGAGCATGCCGCCGTTCCCGCCGACAAGGACAATGGAGTCGTTCACAAGGCAGTTGTCCTCATCCGTCTGCTGGTATCTCGAGTAGTTTACGACCAGGGGCTTTGAGTGGAGTATGTCGCCCATTATCCAGTCCCTGTTCTCGTCAGTCACTCCGTTGCCGTTCTCGTCATAGGGGTCAAGACCGTGCACGTAATTAATGAGCCGGTCCTTCTCAACGTCGTCGGCAAGGCCGAGCATGGCTGGCGTGATTGCCGGGTTCGAGGCCGAAAAGCCGTTTGAGGCATGGGCAAGGTCAGGGCTCAACCCTGTGTAGGTGTATATCTCCCTCGCCGTGCTTCTCAGAAGGAGCATGGCTCCTGCGCCGCCGCGCTCGACCTCGCCGCCGTCCGGGTCAACGCTCCAGAAGGAGACGGAGTTGTCCCTTATCGAGCCGTCCGAGTTAGTTGCCGGGGCGCCGTTCCTGTCCACCACGTTTCCGTGGGAATTAAGGCCGAACTTCTTCAAGTTCCCGCTCCAGAAGGCCTTGTTGCGCGGCTTGAAAAAGCCCATGTATATACGGTTACCGGAATATGTGCGGTTCTCAGGGCTCACGGGCAGCACCGGCGCGACAAATGAGGTGCTGTCCTCGACTATCATCGATATTATCTGACGGAGCGACTCGCTTAAGGAAGCCGTGGACTGGGCCGCGTAATAGGCGCCGCCGCCGTTATACGCAGTCTCATGCAGGAGGTCCTCCGCGTACTGTACGCCGGAGAGCCCGAAGCCTATCGTGTAGGTGACGGCGTACTGCCTGCCGAAGGTGCGCTCCGCTCCGGTATCGGGCAGCAGGTCGTTGTCATAGATGTATTTGGCAACGTCGTCGAGGTAGTCCGACCCCTGGTAATCGTAGACCTTGTCAGGGTCGTTGTCCGGTTCAAAACCATCTCCGTCGCAGTCTCCGTTGTTGCAGATGGTCCGGAGCACCGGGCTCCTGTCCTCTGTGGACATGCCGTCGCTTATGAGGATTATGTAGTTCTTCTGGCAACTGTACTCAATGGGGCTCGTATAGACGTCGCTGCCGTTGAAGGCTGTCCTCTCGCCCCGGTAATACCTCATTGCCTCGAACATGGTCTCGGCCAGAGGTGTCCAGGTGCTTGGCTCCACGTTGTTTATGGTATTGAGTAGGGCGGTCCTGTTGGTGGTCGAGCCGGAGAATATCGCGTCCATGTCCTTTACGTAGGCGTCATAGCCGTTGTAGCCGTAGCTGTCGCCTACACCCGCAATATGGCCCCCGTTGGACTGGTTGAAGAGCATGAGGCCGAACCTGACGCCGGAGGTGGTGTTTATGAGGTTCGTGAGCACCTCCTGCGCCACCTCCATCTTGGTGCGGTAACCCCCGCTCGCGGTGAGCCAGTTGATGTAGTTGCCGAGGGCAAAGGAGCCTGACGTGCTCGAGCATGAGCCGTTGGTGCGCAAAAGCCCCTGATAGAGCCCGTTCTGAAGGAGCGCGTTCCTCGCCGCGTTGCAGCTTATGCCGTTGACGTCGGCTATGTGGTTGACCCATCTGCCTTCAATGGCCCTCCACCTGTAGACCCTGTTCGTCTCGCACGGCTGCCCCTGGCAGCCGCTGGACGGCGGATAGACCGTAGCCGGATTATAGGGGTCGCCAGAGACAATGGTCTCATCCATGCTGCCCGAGTTGTCCAGTATTATGAGGACGTTGGGCTCTATGCTCTGGGTAGAGGCACCGTAGACGACAGTGTCGCCCGGGTACTGGTCAGCGGCGAGGGCGCTTGTTGAAAGCATGAAGAGAACGGCAACATGCAAGACCAGCGCGAATCTAATTCTTTGGAACGATCCTGGCGACATTGACTTCTATCTCCGTCCTTGAGTTGAATGGGCCTGTGCCTTCCACGTTTATCGCGAAGTAATTTGCGTCGAACTCTGTCGCGTCCATGCCGGAGCCGCGCGGCGGGTTGCCGCGCGTGAGGTACTCTACCGTGCCGGCTGCGTCAGCGCCGTTCGATTCAAGGCTCACGCCTCCCATAGGGATGTTGACAGACCCGGTGCCGATGGACGAGTATACGGCCGGGTCGCTCTTCGCGTACTCGACCCCGCTTTCAGCGGCATAGAGGGATATGTTCATGACCTTGAAGTTTTTCGCGCCCTGTATTTCCGAGTCCGAGGTCGTGTACGCCATGACCCCTAATATGCTCATGAGGAACAGGGCCATGAGGGCGATGACCATCGCCATCCCGCGTTCGCCTGTCGCGTCTCTTTTCATCCCGTCACCTGTTCCTTATCCTTGTCATGGCCGCAAGCTCCCTTGTCTTCGGCACGCCTGAGAGCGGGGCTGTCAGGACGGTCTCGCCGGATATGAGCACCTTCACATCGCGCACCGCAAGGAGGTCGGCAGGCGCGGCGATCTCTGCAGCGGAGTTATCGAGGATGTAGCTCAACTGCACGTCTCCTATGTTGGTTGCCGCAATCGAGTCCTCAGTGGGGCTTCCGTTCACTATCCTCATGAGGCATAGACCTGCGGGGCAGACTACAGCTGGGGCGCATAGCGGCGCGGGCCCCAGGCAGTACTCGACCGTATTCGGAAAGGCGTCCGGGAGCGAGTCTCCGGTCCTTGCGATGATGTACCCTCTCCTGAAGTCCACGACATCTCCATCCATGGCAGGCCTGACGGTTATGCTCGGCGCTGACATATCCCTTGATACAACCGTGTAGGCCATAGGAGCCACCTGGGCGCCCTCCCCCGGGCTCAGTATCCGGACCGCGTCTCCATCAGCGAACGATTCGAGGTCTGACGCGGAAGTGACTGCGAGCGCGAATGGCGAGGCTGCCGAGAGCGCGACTGAAAGCTCAGCGTCTATCCTGCACGCCGCGCCCCCGGCAGCAGCGGTGTTGATGACAAGAGAGTCGCTCGCCCCCGGCCCGGAGCCATCTGCCACGGCGGCTATCGGCGGCAGCCCGCCCTCGACCATGAAGCCCGCAGTCCTCAGGTCCTTCAGCATGCTCTGCATCGCGAGCCTCAGGTTCTGCTGCACGTCCGCCACGTCTGCCTCGACATAGGTGACCGTGCGCTGGGTGTTGTATACGGAGAAAATGGCCGCCGTGACCAGCCCGAGTATGCCCATTGCAATGACAAGCTCGAGAAGAGTGAACCCTTTTTCGTGAGCCCTCATCATCATCTCCGGTTAAAGCGTGCTCTTAAGTGAGGAATACGTTGCCGCCCGCCCAATGCTCGAGACTACCACCTCTATGCTCGCCACCCCCGCAACAGGCGAGCCGGGCGTTATGGAATAGACTGCCGTGTACCTTCTGCCCTGCACCACGATGCCGGTCTCTGCCGAGGAGGGGTCGAGGTCATAGAGCGCGTTTGACACGGCAGTTGAGAAGACCGGGTCGCCGCCATCCCTGGCCATCAGCTCCTCCAGGACCGAGGAGGAAACTGAGCTCTCAGCCGCCACTATGTGCGCGAACCTGCCTGACCATATGCCAGCGGTCATCATGCCAGCCACTCCGAGTATGCCGACCGAGAGTATCGAGAGCGCTATCATGAGTTCTAAAAGGGTGTAGCCTTTGTCACTGACTCTCTTCATGGTCATATCCTATAATGGATTTGCACTATGTATTGTATAAGCAAATGCCATGCCATACCTTGCCTTCATGCCAACATCTGGTTTTAATTGATTAATTTTTCCTGGCTGCTCTTCTGAAGAAATGGAGGTGTGCGATTCTGGTATGCCTTCGATGCTGGCAGATGCCGGCTTTTCGAAGCGATTACGGGCCGTTACATCTGAAATGACGGGGTGTGCGCTTTTGGCCTTGCCTATTCTATCGAGTACTTCTCCAGCTTCCTTATAAGCGCCCTCCTGCTTATGCCAAGCGCCTCTGCGGCCCTGGTCCTGTTCCCGCCGAATCCGCCTAAAACGGCCATGATATGATTCTTCATTACCTCTTCGAGCTGCATGGAAGAGGCAGCGCTCCCCTTTGCCGGAGCAGGCTGCCTTACGTTCGCGTTCAGGTGCTCGAAGTTGACGAAGGGTTCGCTGGCGAGTATGGCCGCGTGCTCGATGACGTTCTCGAGCTCCCTTACGTTGCCCGGCCAGTCGTAGCCCATGAGCGCCTTCTGCGCGGGCCTTGAAATGCCTATCATCGTCTTGCCGGTCTTCTTCTGGAATTTGTCGAGTATGAACCTCGACAGGAGCGGTATGTCGTCCTTCCGATCGCGGAGCGGCGGCACATGGACTGAGAGCGGCGTAAGCCTGAAGTAGAGGTCCTCCCTGAACCTGCCCTCGCGCACCTCCTGAAGCAGGTCCTTGTTGGTCGCGGATATGACCTTGCAGGCGGCCTTCAACGGCCTCGTGCTGCCCACCCGCCTGAACTCGCCGTTCTGCAGGACCCTCAGGAGGTGCGGCTGGAAAGATAGCGGCAGGTCGCCTATCTCGTCGAGGAATACGACCCCCTCGCCTGCCGCCTCGAATATGCCTGCCTTGTCAGCGTTGGCGCCTGTGAAGGCGCCCTTGACGTGGCCGAAGAACTCGGACTCCACTAGGTTCTCGACAAGGCCCCCGCAGTTGCATGCGATAAAGGGCTGCCTTGATGCCGGGCTCAACGCGTGCAGGGCCCTGGCAAAGGCCTCCTTGCCGGTGCCGGTCTCGCCGGTTATGGCAACTGACTTGTAATACGGGGCGACCTTTCTGAGGAACCTGAAGAGCTCGAGCATCTGCGGGTTCCTCGCGACTATGCCGGCGTAGGTGTACTTCTCGACGAGAAGCCTCTCGAGCTCGTCTGTCTCGCTCATGAGGTTCATCTGTGCGACTACCGATTCGAGCGCCTTCCTGAACCTTTCGGCCTCGACTGGTTGCGTGAAGCACGCGCACGCGCCCATCTTAAGGGGCTCCAGCACGTCCACGCAGCCGTCGGTTATCATGAAGATCTCGGCCCTCGGGTCCGCGGCGGTAACGGCCGGGATAAGGTCAATGGACTTCTCGATTATGATGAGGTCGTAAGAGCCGCTCAGGGCCTTTAAGATGAGCTCTTCTTTTTTGCCGGTCCTCTCAACGGAGTGGGCGGTGAGCAGTTCCAGGACATCCGGCAGAGCGCCTTGCGCGTACAATAGGATTCGGAGCATTGTCCTTCCCTGGGTGTGTGGCCTTGATACCGTCTTATATCATTAGCTAAAATAAAGTGAAAGGCTAAACTTCCCCGCCCCCCCGGGAGCGCCATATAGCCTGATCAGCCGGAAATGACTACAAAAAATTGGACTTCACCGGGCCTTTCTGCTATGATTTCATTCTAAATCCATTTAAAAAAAGAGATATTCCGTCCGTCACCGAGGCATCGGCGGACCTTCAGCCAATAGATGACAAAGGCATTCAGCATCCTCCTGGTCTTTATCGCTACCCTGGCCCCCTGCGTTGCCGGGGCAGCGACGCTTTACGTGCCAGAGCGCTTCAAGACCATACAGGAGGCCGTGAACGCGGCCATGCCTTACGACACCGTCGTCGTGAACAGCGGCGTGTATGTCGAGAACGTCCTCATAGAAAAGCCCCTTATCCTTCGCTCCAACGCGGGCCCCGCTTCCACCCAGATACAGGCCGCAATACAGAACAAGCCTGCCATAAAGATATCCAATGCCTCGGACGTCTCAGTGACCGGCCTGTCCGCCACCGGCTCGACAATAGCCGGGGCGCTGGTATCAAGCTCGACCAAGGTCACGCTTGCCAATAACCAGTTCACCAACAACGGCAATGGAATAACGCTCTATTCCACGAGCCATTCGACGATACGCAGCAACATATCGAGCTCGAACGCGCAGTACGGGCTCTACATGGAAAAGTCCAGCCAGAACAGGGTGGAACTCAACAGCGCTACCCTCAACAAGGACAAGGGCTTTTTCATAAGCTATTCGGACGACAACGAGATAGTCAACAACAGCGTGAACCTGAACTCGTGGGACGGCATCATGGTCTTCGCCTCGCACGGCAACAGGATAACCGGGAACAGGACCCTGAGGAACACCTACGGTATAGTGATAAGCGAGTCAGACGGAAACGAGGTGGCGGAGAACACCACAATACCGAACCTCTTCCTCATAATGCCCATAGTGCTCATTTATCTCGGCATGGTGTCGTACCTCATACAGAAGAACATCTTCAAGGTTGTATACAAGGAAAAATAGATGAGCGCCTTAATCGAACTATTCAACGCGTTCACGAACTTCTCGACAGTGCTCGCCAGCATCGGCCTGATACTGGCCACGACGAGCTTCATAAGCGGCCTCCAGATGGTCAAGGCAAAGGGGCCCGTGGAGAGGAAGATACACAGGGGCAATGGCTTCATAAGCTTCGTCATCTTCCTCATCCTTGCGGTGCTCTCGTTCGTAAGGTACGGCTTCAGCCTCTGGGGGCTCGGAGGATGGGCGGCCGGGATATTCATAATCCTCTTCAAGCTCCTCATAGTCCACTCGAGAAAGAGGCGGGCCTTCAAGTACGTGAGCTGGCTCGGCGCCACGCTCATATGCATGTGGCTCTACGTCGTATACATCCACCTGCCGCTTTAGCATTCATGAAATAAGTCCCATCTGCTTTGTTGTCTTCGTCGCGGCAGAAGCGGCGTACGGAAAGAGTACGCCTCATTCCCCGCTCCCCGAATTAACCGGGGCCTCGCATCGGAACGAGCAGCCTGAATAAGCTCGGCGCCTTTAGCGGATGCATATGCAAAATATAAAAAGGCCGCGGGGAGTTTCCCCGCGGCCTTTAAAGTCTTGATCCTACCCTGCCCTCCTGCTCAGTGTCCGCAGCAGGTGTCGCAGCCGGCCTCCCTTGCAACAGAGACCTGGTCGTCGTACTCGGCCTGGATTGCCATGCGCTCCTTGTTGAGCTTGCGGACCCCGGCCTCGGCGCGTATGAAGTTACGCTCGACCTCCCTCATGCCCTCGGTTATCTTGAGCCTGAGTTCGTCGTTCAGGCACTTGTCGATTATCTCGAAGAACTCCTGGTCCTCTTTCCTGATGTGGCTCCTGAGGCTCACTATGACGGAATCTATGATGCCGTCATTGAGCTCGTTTATCTCGAGGGCCGCCCTGAAGTTGTGCAGCAGGGATATGACCTCCCTGTGCTCCTCCTTGATGATATCGCAAAGCGTCTCGCCGAAGGGAAGGAGCCCCTTGGACAGACCGAAGAGGACCTCCTCTTCTTTTATGCCTGAATGGAGCACGAGGTCGTTCTCGAGTTCCTTGGTAGATACCCAGAGATCGTCCATGTCCCTCTTGCGGATGTGCTCCTCGACCTTCTCGAGCGCCTTGTTTATGGCCTTGTGCTCCTCAACGAGGAGGAGAAGCGGGTTGTCCTGCGGGTCGAGGGCTGAAGAGGCCTCTTCAATCTGGCCTGCGCCGAGCTTCTGGAGCCTTACGGCCTTGAACGGCTGCGAAAACCCGAGCCTGCATACACCCTTGGGGCTCCTGAATATGCCCTCTTCCGGAAACGCGGCCGAGAGGTCCGCAAAAAGCTCCTCTTCGAGGCAGAGTATCCCCTCGCGGCAGTTTACGTAGCAGGACTTGTGCTGGCATTCGTACTTTATCTCAAGCATCTGTGGAGCCATCTTGACCTCCGGTGCAGGAAGCCGGACGGGCCTTAGGCCTGGCCGGGCTTCTGCGAAGACGGCATAACGGGCATGCCGAACTCGTCGTTGAACTTCGTTATTATGTACAGAAGCGTCCTGTGGTTCAGAAGAAGAGCGTCATAGAGCTTTGTCTTGCCGAGCGCGTCATAGTAGAACTCGTACGAGAACTGGACCTGCTTGGCTACACCGGCGTCGTCTATGTTGAGGTCGTAGCTGTTCTGGAGGAAGAGGAGGTCCTTCCTTATCTCTCCGTAGAAGGCGTCCCTGTCCTTGGGGTTCATGTCCTTGAGCTTGGCCATGTGCTCTTGCGCTATAGACACGCCGTTCAGTATTACGATCAGATTGGGGAACTCCTTGGGCTGCAACACCCTCTGCTTCTTCATGGAGCCGAGGGGATAATCAATCTCGAAATGGAAGGTGGCGTTCTCGTCCTTCACTTCCTTTATGTCGTGGTGGTTCTCATCAAGCCATGTCTTGATTGCTTCCTTAGCCTGTTCCGGGGTGGTAATCTCCATTACTATCTCCTCTTTCAGAAAATTTCACCGTATCATTGTGGGTGTCTATTGATATTACTACATACTCCCCCGGCATGTCCAGAAATTCCGGCGTTAATCCGTCAAAATACAGTGTTTTTCGCGAAAAAAAAGGCGGAGGCACTGATGCCCCCGCCTGCTCTGAAATACCATTTCGGAGCTCAGTTGCCGTGTGCGGCAGGGCCCTCTGTCTTGAGCGTCTGGCATACCTGGGAGCACCTTGTGCAATAGAATGTGTGGTTGAGCTCGTACTCCTTGAATACAGGGCAGGTCTTGCAGATGCACTCCTTCTCGAACTCTATCTTGCTGCTCGTGCCTATGGCCGGGAAGCAGTAGCCTGCCTGCGGGTCGCCAGGGACGTATGACGGGCAGCCTGAGCATTTGCAGTTCTTCATTACATAGGCCTGTTTACGTTCGTATTCCGCCTTGTCGATAGTCATTACGCCGAAGCGGTCCATCCTGTCGAATTTGCTCATGATTTCCTCCATTTTGGGAATAAAGACCACAATGTTTCTGGAAGTATATCGGAGCACGAATAATGCGTCAAGGCGGCCCTGAATGGACTTAAATAGGGGATTTTAACGGGAACCTGGGGACTTGGAGGCGAGCCGATGATGGTTGGTGAACGGCCGCAAGGCCCGGCTGCGTGTTTTACGGGCAATCGGGCCAGGGCTGCGGCAGGCTCATTAAAAATGCGCGGTTTGCGGCACGCTCGCCGTCAGATCATCGTATAGATGTTGTATCCGATAAGTGCAAGGCCGGCAACGAGGTTCACGCCCCTGCTCGACTGAGAAGGGTTCTTCATGAAGATAACGTCAAGCCTGAAAGATTCGAGCACCTTGTTGTTTATGAACGTCGCGGCTATGAGAAGCAGCCCGTAAGCTATGCCCCCGATAGTCAGCGCCATATCCAGAGAACCCATGATTTCTCCTTTCCGGCAACTCACCGGAACCTATCCATTAATGATACTACAACACCTGCTTTAGTCAAAGCATAAGCGGCAAAGGGCAGGCAAAAGACGCGCAAAAAAGGCATGGGGGAGAAGCTCTCCCCCATGCCGTGGGTGTTCCTTGATGATGGCTTGAAGACCTGTTACTTGGCCCAGGTGTCCTTTGCCTTGTCCCACCAGGTGCCGCTTGTGCCGTAGTCGTACCTCTCCGAACCCTTCCTGGTGTAGTACCACCAGTTGAGGAAGAAGGCGTAGGCGTAGAAGACTATGGCGCCCGCGAAGAAGGTGATGGCGCTGCCGGTCTTGGTTATGGACATGCCGATGAGCGATGTGAAGATGAACGGGCCGAATGCCGCCCATGCGCCGGTCCAGCCGAGCATCTGCGCGCCCTGAGAAGGCGAGTACGCAAAGACTATCGGGTACTGGCGGAAGGTCGCGGCGTTGTTTATGCCGGTCATGAGGAATATCCAGAGCATAAGGTAGACGAACATGGGGAACTGCTCGAGGCTCGTGGGCGTCAGATAGCCGCCGAATATGAGCGCAGCGCAACCGATTATCTGGCCCAGGAGGCACCAGTGCATGCCCTTGCTGCCGCCTATCTTGTCGAAGATGCCGCCGGTGATAGAGCGAGAGAGACCGCCGATGAGCGGGCCGAAGAAGGCGTACTTCAGCGGGTCCGGCGCACCGTCAAAATCGCCGTAGATGATCTTGATCATCATCGGGAAGGCCGCAGCATAGCCCGAGAACGAACCGAATGAGGCTATGTAGGTAATGGTGCAGTTCCAGGTATGCACGCGGGCCCTGTGCTTGGAGCCGAGTATCTCGAACATCTTCTTGAAGCTGCCGCCCTTTATGCCGAGCGCTGCCGGGTCGATGCTGCGGAGGAAGAGCGCGCAGAGGATGAATGCCACGATGAGGAACGG
>CAZDUP010000006.1:0-1766 GCA_964508625.1 uncultured Thermodesulfobacteriota bacterium | reverse complement strand
CGAGCGCGCCGCCGACGATCAGGAGCAGCGGCACGTACCAGAACGCCGCGTTCTGCACCCACAGGTCCTTCTTGATGACCTTCTTGAGGGTCAGGTCGGTGACCGCGCCCGCGTCATTTTTCTTGAGCTCGAGCTTCATGTTCTTGGTGAACTCGGTCTCCTGGACTACCACGTCCTTGACGACCTCGCCATCCTTGGTGACCAGTATCGCGCTGGCCAGTTCAGGTTTCTTGTATTCGATATTCGTGACCACGCCTGCCGCGTCCTTTGTGACCTTGACATCCTTAATCACGTCCGCCTTGGTGAAGGTCTGCGGAATTGCATACGCGCCGCCGAGCAGGGCGAAGCTTATTATCCACGGGGTCACGAACTGCACAACGCTCACGCCGAAGTTGCCGATACCGGCCTGGATGCCCAGCGCGAGGCCCTGGAGCCTCTTGGGGAAGAATATGCTGGTCGAAGGCATGTACGAGGAGAAATCACCGCCGCCCATTCCGGAGAGGAAGCCTATGATCATGAAGGTGCTCCAGGGCGTGCTGGTGTCCTGGACAGCGTAGCCAAGCCATACCATCGGTATGAGCTTGATTATGGTTGCTATGCTGACGACCGGCCTCGTCCCGAGAACAGGGATGAAGAAGGAGTGGATAAGTCTCAGTATACCGGAAGCAAAACCCGGTATGGCCGCGAGCCAGAAGAGCTCCATTGTTGTGAACTTGAAACCAATGTTCGGGAGTCTGACGACCACGGCGCTCATGACGAACCACGTTGCGAACGAGAAGATAAGAGAGAACGTGGTCAGTCCGCATGTGCGCCATGCGATGGAGCTGCCGGTCTCGCGCCAGAACTGTTCGTTCTCCGGCTCCCATTTAGTTATTTTCGACATGCAGATTTCTCCTTTGATCTAATTTCCGGACAAAAGACCCGATGATGAATTTATTATAGCGAAGCGGGGGGAAGCTGCCTGAGCCATAAACAAGAGCGGGTGGACCTTTCAGCCCACCCGCCCCGGATTTTACTTGTACTGAACGATGTTCGGTGTCTGGTTCTCCCTCTTGTACCACCTTACGACCTGGTAGGGGCGTACGAGGTACTTATAGGGGTTGATGACTACGAAGTGCGCCAGCCTGGAGAAGGGAATCAGGCCTATGAAGATGAGCGCGTTGAAGATGTGGGTCTTGGTGATGAGCGGCAGCCCGGCGATATAATCGACGTTGGGCTGGAGCTTCAGGATCGACCACATCCAGGGTACTGCGGAAGAGGCATACCAGTTGGAACCCCACCTGTAGAGGATGGCGTTGCCCACACCGGTAAGTACCTGGATGAGGAGGATGATGAGCACCAGCACGTCCCAGCCGGAGGTCACTGCCTTGACCCTGGGGTTCGTGAGCCTCCTGTAAATGAGGGCGAGGAGGCCGAACAGGGCCAGGAACCCGAGAGCGAGGGCCGTGAGCTCGAGTATGTAGAGCCTCAAGGGCACCGCGTTCCAGAGCAGTATGCTCTTGGGGACGAACAGCCCGATGATATGGCCGACCAGTATGGTTATTATCCCGTAGTGCCAGGGGAAGGACCCGAAGAACAGGGTCTTGTTCTCGAGGAACTGGGACGACTGGGACGACCACGAGTACCTATTGCTTCTGAACCTCCAGATTGCGCCGACGATAGCCGTCATCAGAAGGATGTACGGCATCACGCCGAAAAGGACCTTGTCCATTATGAGCCTCCTTTAACATCTTTATCGATGATTCTGTAAACAGCGTTGATGAGGT
>CAZDUP010000005.1:21395-22175 GCA_964508625.1 uncultured Thermodesulfobacteriota bacterium | reverse complement strand
GGATCGCCCCTGCCGTTGCCCGCTCGGGCCAGGCCAAGTTCGCCAACAGGAACGCGACGACCATGATCACCGGCACAACTCCCGAATATCTCGAAATAAATAATTTTCAGGTTGCGGACGGGCGGTTTTTCGATGAGACTGATATTAAGCTCACCAAACGCGTCGCTGCCATAGGCAGCACCGTGAGAAAAGACCTCTTCGGCGAGAGCCCTGCCCTGGGAGAGGAGATAAAGATACAGGGGCAGACCTTCAGGATAGTTGCCGTGATGGCGGAAAAGGGGCAGAGCACCTTTGCTGACCCTGACGACCAGATATTCATCCCCATCTCGACTTCCCAGAGGAGGCTATTCTATCAGGAGCACATAAACGACATAAACATCCAGGTCGAGGACGCATCCCGCATCCCGGCGGTAAAGGACTCTGTCGAGCGCATATTGCGGGAGCGCCACCGGATATCCGAGGGCGCGGAATCTGACTTTACCATAAGGGACTTCACCGAGATGGTCAAGACATGGCAGGAGACCTCCCGGACCTTTACTGTGCTCCTCTCGGGCATAGCGGCTGTCTCGCTCCTCGTGGGCGGCATAGGCGTCATGAACATCATGCTCGTATCGGTCACTGAGCGCACAAAGGAGATAGGCATAAGGATGGCCGTTGGCGCGAGGCGGAAAGATATCCTGGGGCAGTTCCTGATTGAGGCCCTTGTAATAACCGTATCCGGCGGGATTATCGGCATACTGACGGGCACGTCCATTGCCATGCTCCTTTCGCGCTTCGGCC
>CAZDUP010000005.1:0-21385 GCA_964508625.1 uncultured Thermodesulfobacteriota bacterium | reverse complement strand
CTCCTTGACCCCATAGAGGCATTGAGGTATGAGTAGGACTGCGAAGCCGAAATCAAAGAAGATAAAGACGGCCTTTGTCTACTCAGACAGGTTCGGGGCCTATTACTATGGCATAGACCACCCCATGAAACCCGTCAGGCTCAGGCTCGCCTGCGAGCTCATGGAGGAGATGGGCCTTATGGACCTGCCTTCTTCGAGGAGGATTGAGGCAAAGCCAGCCGCTGATTCAGACCTGCTCCTCTTCCATACGCCCGAATATATAAAGGTTCTGAAAGAGGCCAACTCCGGCATCATACCAGTGGGCGGCTCCCAGCACGGCCTCGGTTACGCGGACAACCCTGTGTTCAAGGGCGTCTACGAGTGGTCGGCGCTCTGTGCGGGAGCATCCCTGCAGGCATCAGAGCTCGTTGCCGAAGGCAAGGCTGATATCGCCTTCAACATGGCCGGAGGCCTTCACCATGCAATGCCCGGGAGGGCCTCTGGCTTCTGCTACATAAACGACGCTGCCGTTGCCATAAAGTACCTCGTAAGCCTCGGCAAGAGGGTCGCCTATATCGATGTAGACGCCCACCACGGAGACGGTGTCGAATTCGCCTTCTATGACACTGACAGGGTGCTTACTGTATCCATTCACGAAAGCGGCCAGTGGCTATTCCCCGGCACCGGCTCAGTGACCGACGTTGGCATAAACGCTGGAAAAGGCTTTTCCGTCAACATGCCCCTGCCTCCTTCCACCGGGGACGAGCTCTTCCTCAAGGTTTTCGAGGAGGTCGTCCCGCGCTTCCTCGACGAGTTCCAGCCGGACATCATGGTCACGCAGCTCGGGGTGGATTCATTTGAGACAGACCCCATTACGCATCTGAGCCTCACGACCAACAGCTTCGAGAAGATGATAGAGAGGTTCCTCTCCTTTGGCCTGCCCTGGGTCGCTCTCGGGGGCGGCGGCTATGATCTCAGCAACGTAGCCAGGGCATGGACCCTTGCGTGGGCAATAATGAACGGCCAGAGCGCGCCCAACATCATCCCTGCCTCTTTTGTAAGAAAGAATGGCGATATCTTCAAGAACGGCTTTTTAAGAGACATCCCCATTACCCCATTTACGCTCCGCGACGAGGAGATGAAGACCCTGGAAGCCGACCTCTTTTACCTCGCCAATACCGTGCTCCCCATGATCAGGGAGGCAAAGGAAAAGCAGGCCTGAGAGGGCTTGACTGAGGGCTGCAAAACTGGTAGCCTGTTTTGTGGCCTTTGTTGCCTCTAACCTCTGAAAAATTAAGACAAAACAGATGATAATCGGCGTACCCAGAGAGATAAAGGATAACGAGTACCGCGTCGGGCTTGTGCCCGGGGCTGTTAGGACCTTGAGAGAGGCCGGGCACACGGTCCTGGTCGAGCGTGGCGCTGGCGCCGGGAGCTTCATTACCGATGACGAGTACAGGAGCGCGGGAGCTGAAATCTCGGCCTCTGCCGAAGATGTCTACGCTGCCGCTGGCCTCATCGTAAAGGTAAAGGAGCCCAGGCCCGAGGAGTACAGGTACCTGAGGCCTGGCCTCGCCATATTCACATTCCTCCACCTCGCGGCAGACCCGTCTCTGGCCCTTGAGCTCATAAGAAAGAACGTGACTGCAATAGCCTATGAGACGCTAGAGCTCGGGGACAGAAGCCTGCCCATACTCGCTCCGATGAGCGAGGTGGCCGGACGCCTCTCTGTCGAGGCAGGCGCATACCATCTGTTGAAATCCCACGGCGGCAGGGGCGTGCTCCTAAGCGGCGTTCCGGGCGTTGAGGCAGGGTGCGTGGCGATACTCGGCTGCGGCGTTGTCGGCGTGAACGCTGCCAAAATAGCGGTGGGCCTTGGAGCGCGCGTTATCATGCTCGACAAGAGCGTGGCCAAGCTAAGGCAAATAGACGACCTCTTCGGCTCCAGGGTGCAGACCCTCTATTCCAACTCTCATAACATCGAAAGAAGTTTGAGGGAATGCGACCTCCTCGTTGGCGCTGTCCATGTGCCGGGCCTGAGGACGCCGAAGCTCGTCAAACGGGAGATGCTTGGCCTCATGAAAAAGGGCTCGGTCATAGTGGACGTATCAGTGGACCAGGCCGGCTGCATAGAGACGATTAAGCCCACCACCCACTCGAAGCCAGTATACGAGGTGGACGGCATAATCCATTACGGGGTAGCCAACATGCCGGGCGCTGTGCCGAGGACATCGACCTTTGCCCTCACCAACGCATCGACGCAGTACGTGCTCATGCTCGCGGACCTCGGGATAAGAAAGGCCGTAGATGCCTCCCCTGCCCTGAGAAAGGCCGTCAACATCATAGACGGCAAGGTCGTGAACAGGAACGTTGCCGACTCCCTCGGAAGGCCCTATGATGAGCTTGGCCTGGCAGTGTAGCCCTGACCAG
This sequence comes from uncultured Thermodesulfobacteriota bacterium, assembly GCA_964508625.1. GTDB lineage: Bacteria > Desulfobacterota > GWC2-55-46 > GWC2-55-46 > GWC2-55-46 > UBA5799. The sequence continues at coordinate 18,976 of CAZDUP010000005.1, read as the reverse complement.
TTTCAGAAAGCCCGCCTCGAACGCTCCATGCCCGTTTACAGCCCTAAAACCCCCTGAAAATCCGTGGTTTTCCCTTGACTCACTCCCGCAAATAAGTTACTTTTTAACATTGCTCTTTTCAGGCCCTGGAATGGAAAAACGCCTGCAAAAGCCCGGCGTCTTCACCAGAACGCCTTTCAAAAATCTTCAGGGGAATTACTGTGGAAGACAGGAGCGTCGAATTTCAGCAGAGGCTCGCCAAGCTCGGTCAGTTGAAGGACTCTGGCGCAGAACCCTATCCCAATGACTTCAGGCCCTCGACTACTGCGGCAGCGGTCACGGAAAAATATGGCCCGCTCTCGCCCGAGGAACTCGATAGCCGCAAGGGAGAGAATGTTTCCATTGCAGGCCGCATAATGGGCAAGAGGGACTTTGGCAAGGCCTCTTTCGTGCACATCCAGGACAGGACAGGCCGCATACAGGCCTACATGAAAAAGGACATCCTGGGCGAGGCGGCCTACAATACTTTCAAGCTCTGCGACATGGGCGACATAATAGGCATTGAGGGCCATCTTTTCAGGACAAAGACCGGCGAGCTCACCATAGAGGCGACATCCTTGCGCCTCCTTGCAAAGGGCCTACATCCCCTGCCCGAGAAGTGGCACGGCCTTTCTGACGTGGAGGCCAGGTACAGGCAGAGATATCTTGACCTCATGGTAAACCCCGAGGTCAAGGACGTATTCGTAAAGAGGTCGCGCATAATAAAATTCATAAGGGACTTCCTCACTGGCCGCGACTTCATGGAAGTCGAGACGCCGATGCTCCAGCCAATACCTGGCGGCGCGGCTGCAAAGCCATTCAAGACCTATCATAACGCGCTCCAGATGGAGCTATTCATGAGGATAGCGCCTGAGCTTTATTTGAAGAGGCTCATCGTGGCCGGGCTCGAGCGCGTATTCGAGATAAACAGGAACTTCAGGAACGAGGGCATATCCACGCGCCACAACCCCGAGTTCACGATGCTCGAGTTCTACCTCGCATATGCCACATTCGACGACCTCATGGACCTTACGGAAGAGATGATCTCTTCCCTTGTAAAAGAGATCGCGGGCTCCATGAGGATAAGCTACCAGGGCGCTGAGCTTGACTTTACCCCGCCCTGGACAAGGATATCCGTAAGGGACGCGATACTGAAGTATTCCGACGCCTCCGAGGACATTTTCAGCGACAAGGACAAGGCCGTCCTCTTCTCAAAAAAGCTCGGATTGAAGATACCCGAGGGCCTGAGCCACGGCAAGATACTGACTGAAGTTTTCGAGGCTGTCGCAGAGCCGAAGTTCATCCAGCCGACATTCGTGACGCACTACCCTCTCGACGTCTCTCCGCTCTCCAGGAAGAACGCCCAAGACCCGTCGATAGTCGACAGGTTCGAGCTCCTTGTCGCTGGCAGGGAGATAGCCAACGCCTTCTCAGAGCTAAACGACCCCATTGACCAGAGGGAGAGGTTCGAAGGCCAGTTGAAGGAGAAGGCGGCCGGGGACGCTGAGGCGCACGAGATGGACGATGACTTTGTCCGCGCCCTCGAGTACGGCATGCCGCCTACTGCCGGTGAGGGCATCGGCATAGACAGGCTTGTAATGCTCCTTACGGATTCGCCCTCAATAAGGGACGTTATCCTGTTCCCCCAGCTTAAGAAGGCGGCCCCCCAGTCCGCGCCTTCCGCAGCAGGCGAGAACGCGTGACCCGGGGCCTGTTCAAACTGCTTTTCATCATCGAGAGCCGGGGCCTTTTCCCGCTGAGGATGCCTGAGAAAAGATGTCTTACGAACTGTTCATAGGGCTCAGATACCTGAAGGCCAAGAGGAAGCAGACCTTCATCTCGGTCATCACCTTTATCTCCATCCTGGGGATAACGGTCGGGGTGACAGCCCTCATCATAGTCCTCTCGGTCATGACCGGCTTCGAGGAGAACCTCCGCGAGAAGATACTCGGGATAAACGCCAACGTCGTCATAACCGAGCTCGGCGCTCCCATGCAAGGCTACAGGGAGGTAACCGAGAAGGTGCGCCGGATGGATGACGTTGTCGCCGCGGCCCCGTTTACCTATAACCAGGCCATGATATCAGCCTCAGGCGGGGTCGTGGGCGCTGTCATACGAGGCCTTGACATGGCCTCTGTAAAGGACGTCACAGTGCTCCCGGAGAAGATGAAAGAGGGCTCGCTCGACGGCCTTAAGCCCCGCATAGGCACAGAGGGCGGGGCAGGCATCGTAATCGGCAGGGAGCTTGCCAGGAACATGGGCCTCTCTATCGGCGACACCTTGAACGTCATCTCTCCCATGGGCACCTCCACGCCAGCAGGCCCTGTGCCCAGGATGGCGGCCTTCAATGTCGTCGGCATATTCGAGCTCGGGATGTACGAGTACGATTCGTCTCTGGCCTTCATTTCCCTTGAAAATGCCCAGGCCTTCTTCCGCCTTGGCGACGCCGTCTCCGGCGTTGAAGTCAAGATAAGGGACATATACAGGGCCGAGGAGGCCGCGGACGAAATCATGATAGAGATAAAGGGCCCCTACTGGACCCGCACGTGGATGGAGATGAACAGGAACCTCTTCTCTGCCCTGAAGCTCGAGAAGGTCGCGATGTTCATCATACTCACGCTCATCATACTCGTTGCCGCCCTCAACATAATAAGCACCCTCATCATGGTGGTCATGGAAAAGGGCAAGGACATAGCGATATTGAAAAGCCTCGGCGCCACCTCCGGGAGCATAATGAAGATATTCATGCTAGAGGGCCTTGTAATAGGCGTGACCGGAACGGTGCTCGGCACGGCATTGGGCCTTGCCGCGGCCTTGAACCTCGAGAGGATAATCCAGTTCATAGAAGAGGTCTTCAACTTCAAGGTGCTGCCGCCCTCCATCTACTACATAGACAAGTTCCCATCCAAGGTCGAGCCCGAGATGGTGGTTGCCATCGCGCTTATCTCAATTGGCATCAGCTTCGTGGCCACGCTCTACCCCTCATGGCAGGCATCGCGCTTCGACCCTGTAGAGGGCCTGAGGTACGAGTAAGAATATAGATGGAACTCCTAAGGACAGCAGCGCTCAAGAAGACATACGGGGACAGCAAAAAGAAAGTGGAGGTCCTCAAGGGCATAGACATGGTCCTTGAGAAGGGCTCGACCATAGCGGTCGTCGGGGCATCCGGCGTGGGCAAGTCCACGTTCCTCAATATCCTGGGCGCCCTGGACAGGCCGACCTCAGGAGATGTCTTCTACAACAACGAGCCCATATTCAGGTACGACGACAAAAGGCTCGCGTCCTTCAGGAACAGGTACGTGGGTTTCGTCTTCCAGTTCCACCACCTGCTCCCTGAGTTCACTGCCCTTGAAAACGTCATGCTCCCGCTCCTAATCGGGGGCGGTGACTTCGATACGGCAAGGAAAAAGGCGGCAAGCCTCCTTTCCGAGGTGGGACTCGATGCCCGGCTCAACCACAAGCCGGGCGAGCTCTCTGGCGGTGAGCAGCAGAGGACCGCTATCGTGCGCGCCATAATACAGGAGCCAGAGGTGCTCCTTGCGGACGAGCCCACTGGCAACCTCGACACAAAGACCGGGGCAGAGGTCTTTGAACTTATCCTCGAGCTCAACCGGACGAGGAAGACCACAATGATAATCGTTACCCATAACGAGGCGCTCGCCGCCAGGCTGGGCAGGACCATACGGATGGTGGACGGGTATATACGAGAGGAATAGGGCAGGCTGCTGAAAAAGTCCATCTGCTTTGTTGTCTTCGTCGCTCGTCGCTGCGACGTACATGAAGAGTACGACTCGCTCCTCGCTCCTCGACGCCTCGCATATGGAGCTTTTTGAGCAGCCTGAATTATGTCTTCTTTTTTTGTTAATAAATAAAGATTCATCTTAGATCTTACGATATCGTTCTGGAAGGTAGCCGCTCTTGTCCGTTTTTCGTTTCTGTTTCTTGACCCTTTTGGTTCTGCTCCTGCCTGCCGCTGCCATGGCAGAGATAAAGGCGCTTGTCCTGCCCTTTGACATGCACGCTGCCACGGATATCTCGGGGCAAAGGCGCGGTATCATGGAGGCAGTCGCCTCCTCGCTCGAAGAGAGCGGCGTGGAAGTCGTTGGCATAGACGAGACCAGGCGCATGATGACCGAGGAAAAGACAGTCTTCTTCAACGAAGAGGCCGCCTTCCGCCTCGCGGAGCGCGTCAAGGCAGACTTCGCTGTGCTGGGCGCTGTTACAAAGGCCGGGAGGACCTCTAACGCAGACTGGCGCATACTCGACCTGAAGGACAGGACAGTAAAGGCTTTCTACTACGAGAGCTCCGAGTCTGATGCCGAACTCCTGCGCCAGATAAGGGCAAAGGCCTCCGTAATGGCCGAAGAGATGGCTGCGGCCCTGAGGGAGAGGCCGGCCCAGAGGGCCGGGACAATAGACAGGATAGCTGTCGCGGGCAACAGGAGGGTGGACACAGAGGCCATCGCAAAGAAGATAGCGAGCAGGCAGGGCGAGGCGTTCTCCTCTGACACCGTGAAAGATGACATACGAAACATTTACGCCACCGGCTACTTCGACGACGTCTCGGCCTCTCTGAGCGATACCGCCTCAGGCAGGGTGCTGACCTTTACTGTCAAGGAGCTCCCCTATATAAGGCGCATCGAGTTCAGGGGCAACAGCAATATTAAAGAAGAGCGCCTGACCGACGCGGTCACGCTCAAGACCAACAGGGTCCTCGACAGGGTCGTGCTCGCGGAGAACGCTGAGAAGATAAAGGCGCTCTACGAGGACGAGGGCTACTATCTCTCGAAGGTAAACCCGGTTATCGAGTCTGACGGGACCGACGCTACAGTAGTCTTCAAGATAGACGAAGGGCCGGAGGTAAAGGTAAAGAGGATAACGATAATCGGCAACAAGGCCTTTTCCGGCGACGACATAAAGGACCTCATGAACACGGAAGAGGTAGGCTTTTTCACCGCCCTAACGAAGTCGGGGAAGTTCAACGAGTATATTTACCAGAACGACCTTGCAATCATAATGAACCATTACTTCGACAACGGGTACATTAACGCAGACGTGCTCGATTCGCGCGTGCTCCTGAGCGAGGACAAGCGCTGGTTCTACATCACCATAGCGCTTTCCGAGGGCGAGCAGCACCGGATAGGCAAGCTCGACGTAACGGGCGAAGGCGACCTCCTCGCCACCAGGGAAGAGCTCCTGGAGAAGCTCAAGCTCCAGGGCGGCAAGGTCTTCAGCCGCAGGGACCTAAGCATGGGCGTGGAGGCGATAAGGGAGTTCTACGGCGACAAGGGCTATGCCTACGCTGAGGTAAAGCCGGTTACGAAGGTAACCCCCGAGGACAGGACCATCGACATCACCATAGACGTGAAGAAGTACGACCTCGTCTACATCGAAAAGATTGACATCACGGGCAACGTGAGGACCAGGGACAAGGTCATAAGGAGGGAAGTGGAGCTCGGCGAGGGAGATCTCTATTCCTCGAGCGAGCTCAAGAGGTCGAGGGGCAATCTGAAGAGGCTCGGCTTCTTCGAGGATGTCCAGGTGACCGAGGCCAGGGGCACTTCGAGCGACAGGATAAACCTGGGCGTGGGCGTCCGTGAGAGGCCCACCGGCTCCATCTCGCTCGGCCTGGGCTACAGCTCGGTTGACAAGGTCATCGGCACGGCCTCGGTCTCGCAGACGAACTTCATGGGCACGGGATTGAAGCTCGACCTCTCGGGCACGGTGAGCGCCACGAGCTCGCGCTACGTCTTCGGCATAACAGAGCCCTGGCTCTTTGACAGGCCGATATCCGCTGGTTTCGATCTCTACAACACCGAGAGGGAGTACCCTGACTTCAACCTGAGAAAGCAGGGTTTTGACGTGAGGCTGGGCTTCCCCATCACAAGACGGTACACAAGGGGCTATGTCACATACAAGCTCGAAGAGGTGCACATAAGCGACGTCGAGCCGACCGCCTCGACCATCATAAGGGACCAGGAGGGCACGAGCACAGAGAGCAGCGTGAGGCTCCATCTGCGCAGGGACACGAGGAACGACGCCTTCTTCCCGTCCGAAGGGTCGGTCGTAAACCTCACTACCGAGTTCGCGGGCGGCCCGCTAGGCGGCACGAGCTACTTCGTCAAGTACGAGGCCGATGCCGTAAAGTTCTTCCCCCTGCCCTGGGACACGGTCTTCTCCATACACGGCGCCGCTGGCTATGTGCACGGCTATGACGGCCGCGAAGCGCCCATATACGAGAAGTACTTCCTCGGCGGTATCAACAGCATACGCGGTTTCGAGACCAGGTCCATAAGCCCCATAGACCCGGCCACCGGCGACCTCATTGGCGGCGAGTCGATGCTCGTCATGAACGCCGAGTACATATTCCCGCTCTTCCCTCAGCAGAACATAAGGGGCCTGGTCTTCTTTGACGCTGGCAACGCGTTCCTCACCAAGGACGAGGTGGAGAGCTTGAGCTTGAAGACCTCTCTGGGCGGCGGCATAAGGTGGTTCTCGCCCCTGGGCCCGATAAGGATAGAAGTCGGCTTCAACTTGAACCCCAAGGACGAGGAGAGCGGCTCTGAATGGGACTTCGCGATTGGCACGCTGTTCTAGGTGTGCCGCATAACGGCGGGGCTTTCTCTGTAAGCCTCTCCCATAAATCAACTACGCCTGCATAGGCTTAATCAGAAGGAGAAGAGCATGATGAAGAAGTTGGCAGCAGCGTTCATTGTAATCGCTTTCGCGCTATTCGTATCCGGCCCAGCGGGGGCGGCGGAGCTCAAGCTCGGCTACGCCAACCTCCAGAAGGCCCTGAACGAGTGCGAAGCGGGCAAGAAGGCCAAGGACGATATCAAGGAACAGGCCGAGAAGCTCGAAGGCGAGCTCAACAAGGAGCAGGAGTCTCTCAAGAAGCTCAAGGGCGATATCGACAAGAACGCCAATATCTGGAACCCTGCGACCAGGGAGACGAAGGAAAAGGAGTTCAAGACCAGGACGGCCGAGTTCCAGAAGAAGTACATGGAGTACGGCGAGCAGCTCAACAAGAGAAAGCAGGATACCGAGGCCCGGATAATAGCCGAGATGCGCGACTTAGTCGAGGAGATAGCAAAGAAAAAGGGGATGACCTTTGCCTTTGAAAGGTCCGTCGGAGGCGTACTCTACGCGCCCAAGGAGCTCGACCTCACTGACGAGGTCATCAGGGCCCACAACGCCAGGAAGAAGAAGTAAGGTACATGTCCGGCAAGAGCCTTAAAGAGCTCGCTGAAATAGCGGGCGGGCGGGTTCTGGGAGACGGCGGCGCGCTTATTTCAGGGGCCGCTCCGATCGAGGACGCGGGCCCCGGAGACATTACCTTCGCGGCTGAAAGGAAGTACTTCGCCCTCCTTTCGACAACGCGCGCCTCGGCGGCCGTTGTGCCCGATGGGGCGGCGGATGGCGCGGGCTCTCTCAACCTCATCGTGGTCAGGAACCCGCAGCTCGCCTTTGCCAGGATAGTCGAGGTCTTGAAGCCCCAGTCCCTGCCCGGACCCGGCGTCCATCCCAGGGCTGAGGTCCACCAGGGCGCGCGCCTTGGCGCGGACGTCTCTATTCAGGCCTTCTCGGTCATTGAAGAGGGCGCTGTCATTGGCGAGCGCACGGTCATATTCCCGGGCGTGTACATCGGCAAAGGGGCTGCAATAGGCGCTGACTGCATCATTTACCCCGGTGTTTCGGTAAGGGATGCTTGCGTGCTGGGCAACAGGGTCATCGTCCACAGCAACGCGGTCATAGGGAGCGACGGCTTCGGCTACGCGAGGGACTCTTTCAAATATGTCAAGGTGCCTCAGCGCGGCATCGTGAGGATAGGCGACGACGTAGAGATAGGCGCCGCTGTCGCAATAGACAGGGCGACCCTCGGTGAGACGGTCATTGGCAGGGGCACGAAGATAGACAACCTCGTACAGATAGCGCATAACGTAAGAGTGGGCGAGGACTCCGTTATCGCCGGACAGGCCGGGATCGCCGGCTCCACAAAGGTCGGCAGCAGGGTCCAGCTCGGCGGCCAGGTGGGCGTCTCTGGCCACATAACAATAGGCGACGACGTTGGCATAGGGGCCAAGTCCGGAGTCGTGCAGGACGTGCCTTCAAAAAGCGCCTGCTCCGGCATACCTGCCATTCCGCACATGGATTGGCTGAAGGCCCAGAATATCTACTCGAAGCTCCCTGAGCTCAAGAAAAGGATCGCGGAGCTTGAAAGACGTCTTTCCGATATTGAGAAGAGCTCCGACGCGAAAAAGGAGGAAAAGCAATGACAGAGACGCAGACCGCACAAGGAGGCGCCATGACCATCGATATAAAAGAGATAATGAACATCCTCCCTCACCGCTATCCGTTTCTTCTGATTGACAGGATATTGGAGCTAGACCCCGGCAAGTCTGCAAAGGGACTTAAGAACGTCACTATTAACGAGCCATTCTTCAACGGCCACTTTCCCGGCCACCCCATAATGCCCGGCGTCCTCATTGTAGAGGCAATGGCCCAGGTCGGCGGCGTTCTGGCCTTCAAGAGCGCTGACGTCACCAACAAGGTCGTCTACTTCATGGGCATTGACAGGGCCCGTTTCAGAAAGCCGGTACTGCCTGGCGACGCAATCGAGTTCGTGCTTAACGTGACCAAGTGCAGGGGCACCATATGGGCCTTCAAGGGAGAGGCCTTCGTGGCTGGCAGCCTTGTGGCTGAGGCCGAGCTTTTGGCGACCATAATGGAAAAGTAGACACAACTCAATAGGAAGGCTATTCGATATGAGCAAGACCGCGGCAATAAAGGAAGTAAGGATCGACCCGACTGCGTACGTCCACCCCACGGCCGAGCTCGACACCGGCGTCGAGATAGGCCCCTTCACCGTCATAGGCGAAGGCGTGCGCATAGGCGCAAACACGAAGATAAGCTCGCACGTGGTCATCGACAAGTGGACGAGCATAGGCAGGAACAACGCGATTTTCCAGTTCGTCTCAATAGGCGCCGCGCCCCAGGACCTGGGCTACAAGGGCGAGCGCACAGAGACCATCATAGGCGACAACAACAATATCCGCGAGTTCGTCACCATACACAGGGCAACGACCAAGGAAAAGCTAAAGACGGTCTGCGGCTCAAACAGCCTCTTCATGAACTACGTCCACATAGCCCATGACTGCGAGCTCGGCAACAACATCATCATGGCCAACTCTGCCACGCTCGGCGGACACGTGAAGATAGACGCCAACGCCATCGTGGGCGGCCTCGTTGCCGTGCACCAGCACGTGCGCATAGGAGCCTACTGCATAATAGGCGGCGCATCCGCCGTGAGCAAGGACATCCCCCCCTACGTCATGGCAGTCGGCAACAGGGCCAGGGTCTACAGGTTGAATTCCGTGGGCATCAGGAGGCAGGGCTTTACAAGGGCCGAGCTCGACGAAATCAAGCAGTCATACAATATCGTATTCAGGTCTTCCCTTTCTATTGCCGAAGCCATAGAGAGGCTCGGCAAAGAGCTCCCGGGCTCTGTCCACGCAAAGAGGTTTATGGACTTCCTGCAGGGCTCGAAAAGGGGCATAGCGCGCGAAAGGACGAAGAGAAAAGGTGAGCTCCAGGACGAAGATTAGGGCTGCTGTAATAGGCGTGGGCTATCTCGGCAGATTCCACGCACAGAAGTACGCGATGATGGATGATGTCGAGCTCGTTGGTGTCGTCGATTCTGACCCGGCCCGCGCCGGTTCAGTCGCCCAGGAGGTAAAGACGCGCGCCTTCAACGACCCCTCGGCCCTCTACGGCCTGGTTGACGCCGTAAGCATAGTAACGCCCACAGAGCACCACTACAGGCTCGGCATGGACTTCCTCGCAAAGGGCGTCCACGTCATGATGGAAAAGCCCGTCGCCTCGGTATCACGCGAGGCGCGCGAGCTTGTAAGGACGGCCATGGCCGCAAAGGCCGTCCTGCAGGTCGGCCACCTCGAACGCTTCAACGGAGCCATGCTCGCCCTCGGCAATGCGGTCAAAGACCCGCTCTATATCGAGGCCGTGAGGATGTCTCCATTTCCCAACAGGTCCACTGACGTTGACGTCATACTCGACGTGATGATACACGACATCGACCTCGTGCTCTCCATAGCAAAATCAGAGCCCGTTAAAGTCGAAGCCGTTGCCATCCCGATAGTCTCGAACGGAAAGGCCGACTTTGCCAACGCAAGGGTCACCTTCAAGAGCGGCTGTATCGCGAACATAACCGCAAGCAGGGTCTCAAAGGAACGAGTCCGCAAGATAAACGTGGTACAGCCGGATGCCATGATAACAATAGACTATGCTGCACAGGGCCTCACCATAACCAGGACCCTGCCAGGCAGCCCTGTGGCGGCCCAGGCAGATGACAATATAACCGTAGAGAAAAAAGACTCGCTTCTTGAAGAGCTCAAGAGCTTCGTCTCATCTATAAAGACCGGCAAGGAACCCGTGGTCTCAGGCATGGACGGCACAAAGGCCCTTGAACTGGCTGAACAGATCCAATCAGCCGCTAACGTATAATTGACTCTGCGGAGCTCTTTTGAGAGAACCTTTTCACAAAAAGTTCTCTCAAAAGAGCCCTCACATACACAACTCCCTAATGGATAAAAGCATACTGATTGTAAGCGGAGAGGAATCCGGCGACCTTCACGGTGCGGCTCTCATAAGGGCATTGAAGAAGCTAGTACCCGGGCTTAACATTGCGGGCATGGGCGGCTGGCGGATGAAGGAAGAGGGCATGGTGGGCCTCGATTCAAAAGAGGTCTCTGTCGTAGGCGTCGTTGAGGTCCTCTCGAGGCTGCCGAAGATACTGAAGTCCATGCGGACCCTGAAGGGCCGGATGAAGGGCGAGCGCTTCGACGCGGTAGTGCTAATTGATTTCCCGGATTTCAACCTGAACATAGCGAAAGAGGCCCAGAGGCTCGGCATACCTGTCGTATATTATATAAGCCCTCAGGTCTGGGCCTGGAGAAAGGGCAGGATTGGCAAGATAGCGCGCCTTGTGAACAGGATGCTCGTCGTCTTCCCGTTCGAGTATTACATCTATAAAAAGGCCGGTGTCGATGTCGAGTACGTGGGCCATCCGCTCGCCGATACTGCCCAATGCGGCCTTACGCGCGACGAGGCCCGGTCTTTGCTCGGCCTTTCCGGCGGGGACAGGGTGATAGCCCTGCTCCCGGGCAGCCGCACTGGGGAGGTCAGAAGGCTTCTGCCCTCCATGGTAGGCGCGGCTGAGCTCATGACGAGGAGCGTTGAAAAGGCAGTATTCCTCATACCTGCGGCCCGGAGCATCGACGACGCGCTCCTTTCAGGGCCGCTCAAGGGGGCAATGGCTGATATACGGGTCGTAAGGGGCAAAATGTACGAGGCCCTTCGCGCCTCTGATGCCGCTGTCGTGGCCTCCGGAACAGCCACGCTCGAGACCGCGCTCATAGGCACGCCCATGGTCATCGTCTACAGGATGGCGCCGGTCTCATATGCCATTGCAAAGACGCTCGTGAGGCTCAAGCACGCAGGGCTCCCCAACATAGTGGCAGAGCGCGAGGTTGTGCCCGAGCTCCTGCAGGGGAGCGCGACCCCTGAGAGGATAGCGGCAGAGACGCTGTCCATGCTCGAAGGTCCAAAACGGGAAACGATACTCAAGGGCTATGAAGAGATAAGGAAAAACCTCGGCAGGGGCGGCGCTGCCCAGAAAGCGGCGAAGTCGATTTACAACCTCATCACCAACCTCGACTACCAGGACTACAACGTAAGCCCTGACCTGGTGCAGAAGAGATGAACACATACTACCGCATATTGAAGTTCCTGCCCGCGTACAAGGGCCACTTCCTGCTGGCATTCATCTGCATGGTAGGATATGCCGCGGCAAACGGCGCGATGGCCTATCTCATCGGCCCTGTAATGAAGTTCCTTTTCACGAGCAACGGGGCCACGGAGATAAAGCTGATCCCGTTCGGCCTTTACGACGTACCGAAAGAGAGCATGATGCTCGCGGTGCCGCTCGCCATATTCGTGGTCGCGGCCATAAAGGGCCTCTCCTCCTACGGGCAGTCCTATTTCATGGGCTATGTCGGCCAGGGCGTTGTGCGGGACTTGAGGAAGATGCTCTATGACCATATGCTCAATCTGCCGGTAGGTTTCTTCTCGAACACATCTACCGGAGTCCTCACGTCGAGGCTCACAAACGACGTCAACCTCATCCAGACGTCGACCTCTGACGCCGTGACGCAGATTTTGAAGCAGAGCCTCACGATAATCGTCCTCGGCATCGTGATAGTGAGCCTCGACTGGAAGCTCTCGCTCGCTGCTTCCATTGCGCTGCCGCTCTCGGTATACCCCATGCAGAAGCTAGGCAGGAGGATGAAGAAGGTCTCCACCCAGGGGCAGGTGACGATGGGCTCTTTGAACGCCCTCCTGCACGAGGCAATAGCAGGGATAAGGGTAGTGAAGGCCTTCTGCATGGAGGGGTACGAGTCAGAGCGTTTCCAGAAGGAGAACGAGGCCTATACCCGGAACCAGATTAAGACCATCAAGGTGCGCTCCATCTCCTCGCCTCTCATGGAGACGCTCGGCGCCTTTGCCTTCGCGATAACGATATGGTACGCGGCCTACAGGATAGGCCAGGGCACGTTGAAGCCCGAGACCTTCATATCCTTCTTCGCCTCGGTCATCATGTTCTACCAGCCGATAAAGGCGCTCAACGGCGTGAACCTCAACATTCAGCAGGGCCTTGCTGCCGCTGCCCGCATATTCGAGGTCATCGACAGGCCTGGCGAGCACGACACAAACGGGGTCGAGATATCGGGCGTGAACGACTCGATAGAATGGCGCTCGGTCGGTTTCAGGTACGGCGCAGAGCCCGTATTGAATGGCATAGACTTGAAAGTCAGGCGTGGCGAGATAATAGCGATAGTCGGCAGCTCAGGCGCGGGTAAATCGACCTTCGTCAACCTCATACCCAGGTTCTACGACGCCTCCAGCGGCGCAATCCTCATAGACGGCAGGGACATACGCGATATCTCGCTCAGATCGCTCCGTTCCCGTATAGCGATCGTCTCCCAGCAGGTCATACTCTTCAATGACACGGTTGGAAAGAACATCGCCTACGGCGGCGCTGGGATGAACGCGGCAGAGATAACAGCGGCGGCAAAGGCGGCCAATGCGCATGATTTCATAATGAGGCTCCCGCAGGGCTACGACACTGTCATAGGCGAGGGCGGCGTGAGGCTCTCCGGCGGCGAGAGGCAGAGGGTCTCTATTGCCCGGGCTATCCTGAAGAACGCGCCAATACTGATACTGGACGAGGCGACCTCGTCCCTTGACACCGAATCAGAGGCAGAAGTACAGAAGGCCATAACCAACCTCATGACAGGACGGACCACTTTCGTAATAGCGCACAGGCTCTCTACCGTGAGAAATGCTGACAGGATAATAGTCCTGTCGAACGGGTCGATAAGGGAGATAGGCAGCCACGACGAGCTGCTCTCAACCGGCGGCGAGTACTCGCGCCTGTACTCAATGCAGTTCCAGGGGTGAAGCTGGTATTGAGAAAATCCGCCGTACATGCTAATCTCAAGGTCTAATGTCGAAGACCAGCGAAAAGATAATGATGGCAGCGCTTCCGCTTCTGGCGCAGGGCATAATAAGGGCTCTGCGCGCCACCATGCGCATGGAGTACGTCGACTACGGCCCTTACCGCGAGCTCGCCTCAAAGGGCTCCAGGGTCATAATCGCCTTCTGGCACGGCAGGCTCCTCATGATGCCCTACTGCTATCTTGGAAAGGGCATATCCATCATGGTGAGCCAGAGCAAGGACGGCGAGCTTATCGCTAGGACAGTAGCCGGTTTCGGCATGGACTCTGTGCGTGGCTCTACGACGAGAGGCTGGCTCGCGGGAATAAAGGGGCTCCTGAGGGCGGCAAAGCAGGGACGCGACCTTGCCATAACGCCCGACGGCCCAAAGGGACCGGCCATGAAGGCGCAGATGGGGGCAATACAGCTCGCAAAGGCCACGAGTCTTCCAATAATCCCCATTACGTTCGGCGCCTCAAAAAAAAAACATTTGGCAGCTGGGATGGCTTCATAATGCCCTACCCCTTCTCGCGGGGTGTCTTCATCTGCGGCGAGCCTCTCCGGGTCAGTCCTGAGGCAACCCCCGATGAGATGGAAGAGGCAAGGGCCCGTTTGGAGAAAAACCTCGTTGAGATCACCTCGGCCGCTGACAGACGCTTCGAAAGATAGCCTCTCCTCCTCGATGGCCTATTTCCTCTATAACGCCCTCTTCCATCTGGCCGCCCTGCTCCTGCTGCCGTACTTTCTATTCAAGATGGCGACCGCGAAAAAGTACAGGGAAGGCATACCCGAGAGGTTCGGCTTCGTGAACAAGAGGAAGCTCCGGGGGCTAAAAAAGGGAAAGGTCGTCTGGGTTCACGCGGTCTCCGTAGGTGAGACCAAGGCCGTGCTGCCTGTCGTGCGGTTATTGAAGCGCAGGAGGCCGGACGTGAAGATACTCTTCTCGACCGTCACGGCAACCGGCAACAGGACCGCTCTGCAGGAAGGCCGGGGCCTCATCGACGCTCTCATCTACTTTCCGCTCGACCTCTCCTGGGCAGTGCAGAGGGTAGCCTCTGCGGTAAAGCCGGCCCTATTCGTCGTAGTCGAAAAAGAGATCTGGCCCAATGCCTTCAGGGCAATGAAGGCCATCGGAGCCCCTGTCGCGGTCGTGAACGGCACGATCTCGGACAAGTCCGCAAGGGGCTATTCAAGGCTCGGCTTTCTATTCAGGGACGTCTTCTCGAAGGTGAACGCATTTCTCGCGAGGACGGAAGACGACATGGACAAGGCCGTCTCAATAGGCGTTCCGGCAGAGGCAGCGGAGCTTACGGGTAACCTAAAGTTCGACCTCTCGCCCAGCCTGATGGACAGGCATTTTGTCGCCAACCTCAAGGAGGCAATAGGCGTGAAGGCCGGGGTCACGCTCATCGTCGCGGGCTCCACGCACCCGGGCGAGGAGGAGCTGGTCCTCGGCGCGTACAAGGCCGTCGCAGCCGAGTTCACCGGGCTCAGGCTCATAATAGCGCCGCGCCACCCAGAGAGGTTCAATGACGTCGAGGCCATCATCAGGAAATCCGGCGCGCAGTACTCGAGGCGCTCAAAGGGAGGAAGCGCCGAGGTCGTGCTCCTCGATTCAATAGGGGAGCTCATGACCGTCTATTCCCTCTCTGACATCGCTATCGTCGGCGGGTCGCTGGTGCCAGGCATCGGCGGGCACAACCTCCTTGAGCCTGCCTACTTCGGAAAGCCCGTTATCTACGGCAGCCATCTGACGACCTATCTCGGAATGGCCGAGCTCCTTGAGAAAAAAGGCGGCGGTGTGCGCGTAAGCGGTGAAAAAGGGCTTGCCGATGCGCTTCGGTCCTTTCTTTCAGACGAGGTCTTGAAAAAAAGGACCGGCGCGCTTGCCAGGGGCGTTGTCGAAGAGAACAGGGGAGCTTCGGAGCGGACGGCAGAGGCCCTTGAAAGGCTCTTGAGGAGATAGCAGGTGTCCTTTTCAGGAAAGATAGAGTCGCTCATGAGAAGCGAGACCAGCGGGCTTACGGGTGCGCTGCTGGGCGCCCTTTCCGGGCTCTACGCCACCGGTGTCCGCGCAAGGCTCCTCTCGTACAAGCTTTCAGTCTTGCCGAGCTACAGCCTTCCCTTGAAGGTAGTCTCGGTGGGCAACCTCACGGTCGGCGGCACCGGAAAAACACCTGTGGCCATATTCCTCGGCCGGTTTTTCCAGGCTGACAACAGGCGCGTCGCTCTCTTGAGCCGTGGATACAAGGGCAACTCAAGTGGTGTTGCCGTAGTATCTGACGGCAGGAAGATACTGATGGGTCCGGGGGAGGCCGGGGACGAGCCCTTTCTCATGGCCAAGAGCCTCGATGGGGTCCCTGTAGTCGTATGCGCTGACAGGGTCAAGGGCGGCAGATTCATAATCGACAGGTTCTCCCCAGAGGTGCTTATCCTCGACGACGCCTTCCAGCACGTAAGGCTCAGGCGCGATATCAACATACTCCTCATTGACGCGGAGGAGGGCTTTGGAAACGGCCGCCTGCTGCCAAGGGGCATCCTCCGTGAGCCGCTGTCTTCGATAAGGAGGGCTGATTTCGCACTTATAAAGGGCGGCCAGCCCAGGGGCAGGGTATGGGAAGCGCTCCACGAACATTCCATCCCCTACATACCTTTCCGCTACAGGCCTTGCGCCATCTATAATATCGACTCAGGCGAGGAGCTGCCAGTAGAGGCCCTGCGCGGTGCGCGCGTCATATCGGTCTCAGGCATAGCCAACCCGGCATCCTTCAGACAGAGCCTCAAAGAGCTCGGAGCCGTAGTCGAGACAGAGCTCGATTTCCCGGACCACCACGCATACTCGGCCTCTGACGGGAGGAACATCGAGCAGAGGGCTGCCGGAAGGGAGATGGTCGTCACGACCGAAAAGGACGGCGTCAAGCTCTGCGGCCTTGTAAAGGGCGTGCCGGTATTCGCGCTCAGGATATCTATCGAGGTAGAGGAGAGGCTCATGAGCTCGGCCCTTGCCCCGCTTCTTCGGGGTGTGCTCTGATGCTGACGCTCCTGAAGGCCCTCTCCTTTCTCCTCGGCCACATTCCGCTGGCCATCGCGGCCCTTTTAGGCAGGCTCTTCGGCGCCCTGGGCTACAGGTTAATAGGGAAGCACCGGAAGATCGCGCTCGACAACCTTGAGCGGGCCTTTGGCAAGGGCCTTTCAGACGCAGAGCGCGAGAGGATAGCAAAGGCTGTATTCAAGAATCTCGCGGCCACGCTCTTCGAGTTCACGCGCATACCCTGGATGAAGCGCCCTGATATCGAGAGGCTCATTAAATTCAGCGGCCTCGAAAACCTCGACAGGGCGCTTATGAAGGGCAAGGGCGTAATACTCATTACCGGTCACTACGGCAACTGGGAGCTCCTCGGCGCGTCGCTCGGCCATATCGGTTTCAGGATAGATATCGTCGTGAGAAAGCTTGACCACCCTCTCTTCGAGGACTTTGTAACCTGGACGAGGACCTCTTCGGGCAACAGCATAATCCACAAGAGCAAGGCAATGAGAAAGCTGTTGAAGAGCCTTGCGTCAAACTCCATCGTCGGCATACTCGTTGACCAGAACGTGGCAACCAGGGAAGGACTCTTCGTGGACTTCTTCGGCAGCCTCGCCTGCACGAACAAGGGCCCGGCGCACCTCGCGCTCGCAAGCAACGCGGCAGTTGTCCCGGCTTTCATAATGCGCGAAGGCCGCGGCCATCGGGTCGTTGTACTGGAAGAGCTTGATATCGTCAATACCGGCGACAAGGACAGAGACGCGCTCATCAATACGCAAAGGTTCACAAAGGCCGTTGAGGAGATGATACGCAAGCACCCGGAGGAATGGTTCTGGGTGCACAGGAGATGGAAGACCAGGCCTGGGCAAGATGCCCCAAAGAAAGGAACTCTCGAAGGGATTTGACAAGTTTTTTCCATGAGAGTATTATATGTATTAGATAAAAGGCGCATCTGATGGAGATGAGCTTCAGTTGGAACCACTAGGGGTCCTTCCGGAACGGGGTGAGCAAGCCTGGCTGAGTATGCGGGAGCATCCACAGAACCGGGAAGCCTGAACCGATTCCCATGGACTACCACCTGCTGCAGAGGCATCTTCTCCTAAATGATGCGCCTTTTAATTTTTTGCTTCCTCCGCCGCTCTCCTGCCGATAAAAACTGTCAGAAAATCAGTGTTTATGGTCATTTGAAATATGGCTCCCTCGTTGCAGGGAGAGTTCTTTTTTGATATAATCATGTTAGAAAAACAGGCGTTGTATGGACTGTCGAAAGGGTCCGTGACCCCCATCCGCAGGGTGCGTGCCAACCACCTAAGGAGGTCTCAAGCCGATGCCTGAATGGATTGCAGTTTTAAAAGACTGCGGTCCGAAGGGGCAGGAGGGGAAGCCCGGAAGAGGCTTTAAGGCTTGAAAGACCGGCGGATTGGAAAAGAGCAGCCGTAAACGACGCCTGTTTCAATTTATGGGGCCTGAAAGGGCCTTTTTTCATTTCAGGAATAATTTTATGTAGAATTCTCAGAGGTTCTGCGGCTTGAAGAATCTGCGGTATTTGCCGACGGTCGGGCCGGAGATCATGAAAAGGCCATCCCCGCGGTAGTGGAGCGTCTTCGGAAATTTCGGCGACAGAGACACATGGGCCTTTATGGCCTCAAAGACGAAGAGGTTGTATTTTTTAATAAGGCTCGAATCGACAAGCCGGCATTCGAAGTTGGCGTAGCATTCCTTTATAAGCGGCGCTCCGACCCTTTCCCCTGGCAATGCGGTAAGGTTGAATTCCGAGAACTTGTCCACATCGCGCCCCGAGCAGTTGCCTATCTTCACTACCTCAGCAGCAAGATCGATTGTGGGGATATTGATAACGCATTCCCTGGTCTTTCTAATGAGGCCGTGGCTGTAATTGGCATCCCAGATGTAACATCCGATAATCGACGGCTCAAATTCCATGACCATGTGCCACCCCATGGTCATGATATTGCTTTTACCCCTCCATGACGAGCTCACAAGGACAATCGGACCGGGCTCAAGGAACCGGCGCACTTCAGAGACCGGGAAGTCCTTCTTGACGTAGTTCCTCATGCCATTCTCCCTGAGGATTAAAAAGCCGTTCGACTCTCGCACTTAGCAGCGACATTCTGAGAGTCAGAACACAGCCAAACATAAGCGCGACGAAGGCGAGGAATGAGGCGTACTCTTTGCGGTACCGCTTTTGAGCCCGAGGAGCAACACAGGTATGCTTTAGTTTGGCGCTCAGAATTTTGGCGGAAGGGGGAGGGAGTCGGTCTACGCTCCTTCGCCGTCCTGGCTCTCTCGCTCCGACTCCGGTCTTGCTCGCTTCCGGGCGCATCCAGCGCCCTCATCCTCCCT
>CAZDUP010000004.1:0-22596 GCA_964508625.1 uncultured Thermodesulfobacteriota bacterium | reverse complement strand
GAACCTGCACTGTTGTAAGGACAAGTGAAAAATTGTATATTGATGGCCTATGACGCGGGAAGAGGGAAAGAAAAAGATAGCCGAGCTAGTCGAGCGGTTCAGCCAGAACGCCGATGTCTACAAGAGCGGGGCCTATAACGAGACCCAGGTCAGGGTCGAATTCATAGACCCTTTTTTCCATGCGCTCGGCTGGGACATTCATAACGTCAACAGCTATGCCGAGCAGTACAAGGACGTCGTGCATGAAGACGCCATAAAGGTCGGCGTCTCTTTGAAGGCCCCGGACTACTCCTTCAGGATAGGCGGGCAGAGAAAGTTCTTCCTCGAAGCCAAAAAGCCCGCTGTATCCATCAAGTCTGACCAGAACCCCGCGTACCAGCTGAGGAGATATGCGTGGAGCGCAAAGCTCCCGCTTTCGGTCCTGACCGACTTCGAGGAGCTCGCGATCTACGATTGCAGGGTAAAACCCGACGAGAAGGACAAGGTAAGCGCCGGGCGCGTCGCCTATTACACCTATGAGGAGTATCTTGAGAAGTTCGACGAGATATACGGGATACTGTCAAAAGACGCCGTGCTCAAGGGCAGCTTTGACAGGTACGCAGAAAGCGCGAAGCTCAAGAAGGGCACTGCCGAGGTAGACACCGACTTTCTGCGTCTCATCGAGTCATGGCGGGACGAGCTTGCGAGAAACATCGCATTGAGGAACAGGGGCCTGGGCATTGACGAGCTCAACTTCGCGGTCCAGCACACCATAGACAGGATAATATTCCTCCGCATATGCGAGGACAGGGGCATAGAGAACTACGGCCAGCTCCAGGCCATCCTGAACGGAGTGAATACCTACCCCCGCCTGCTCGAGCTTTTCTACAAGGCAGACGATAAGTACAACTCCGGCCTCTTCGACTTCAAGGCAGACCGCCTGAGCCATTCCCTCGAGATCGACGACAGGCCGCTGAAGCGGATTATCGAAGAGCTCTATCCGCCGTCGCCCTATGAGTTCTCGGTCATAGGCGCGGACATACTGGGCAACGTCTACGAGCAGTTCCTGGGCAAGGTCATCCGGCTCACGGCCGGGCACCAGGCAAAGGTCGAGGAAAAGCCCGAGGTCAAGAAGGCGGGCGGCGTATTCTACACGCCCGAGTATATAGTCGAGTACATCGTCAAGAACACCGTGGGAAGGTCGCTTGAGGGGAAGACGCCTGCCCAGGCCTCGAAGATAAGGATACTCGACCCGGCCTGCGGCTCCGGGTCTTTTCTCATAAACGCCTACCAGTACCTTTTGGACTGGCATGTTAAGTGGTACACGGCAAACGACCCGGCCCGGCACGCCAAAGGCAAATCGCCAGCTATCTTTCCAGGCAAGGGCGGCTGGCGGCTTACGACGTTTGAGAAGAAGAGGATACTCCTCAACAACATCTACGGGGTTGACATTGACAGGCAGGCGGTCGAGGTAACGAAGCTCTCCCTGCTTTTAAAGGTGCTCGAAGGCGAGAACCAGGAGACAGTGGGCAAGAGCCTCGCGCTCTTCCATGAAAGGGTGCTGCCGAACCTCGAAGAGAACATCAGATGCGGCAACTCGCTCATAGGGCCGGATTTCTATAACCAGATGGAGCTTTTGGGCAGCGACGAGACGAGACGCATAAACGTATTTGACTGGAATGACGACAAGAGGGGCTTCGGCAGGATAATGAAGGAGGGCGGCTTTGACTGCGTAATTGGGAATCCGCCGTATGTAAGGCAGGAGATGCTCGGCGAGTTCAAGCCGTACTTTGAGGATAGATACGCGACGTACAGCGGGGTAGCTGACCTGTATGTATATTTCATCGAGAAATCACACGCGCTCCTTAAGAAGGGCGGCCTCTTCGGCTTCATATGCTCTAATAAGTTCATGCGGGCAAACTATGGAAAGGCGCTCCGTGATTTTTTGGCAAAGAGGACGAGGATAGGGCAGATTGTCGATTTCGGAGAGTTGCCTGTATTCGAGAACGCCGCCACATTCCCTGCCATTGTACTCACGGAAAATACACAGGCCGCGAAGCAGGATTTCATTTATGCCCCTGTAAAACACCTCACTTTTTCCTCTCTCGAAGAGGAGGTGGGGGCAATTGGCGGCAGGCTCGACAGCAGGGCGTTAGCTGGCGACAACTGGACGCTCGCCAATGCCGGGGAAATCGATATATTCGAAAAGATGAAGAAGATAGGGACGCCACTTGGACAATATACGGGCGGAGAAATCTACTATGGAATCAAGACGGGCCTTAACGAAGCCTTCGTAATAGACCGTGTCACGCGGGACAGGCTCATAAATGAGGACAAGAAGAGCGCAGAGCTTATAAAGCCCTTTGTTGTCGGCGATGACGTGAGAAAGTACGTGATAAATTCGAAAGACCGCTATCTGATACTAATCCCAAAAGGCTGGACACTGGCAAGGGTGGGGAATGCGAGGGACGCATGGAAGTGGTTCAGCTCCAATTATCCGGCAGTGGCCGAGCACTTGAGTCCGTTCGCAACAGCAGCCGCGAAGCGGCATGATAAGGGGGATTTCTGGTGGGAGCTTCGGGCATGTGATTACTATTCGGAATTTGAAAAACCCAAAATTCTGTATCCTGATATAGCCAAAGAAAGCCGTTTTGCATTCGCCTCAGAGCCGCTTTACTTCGGCAACACCGTGTATTTCATCCCTGCCGACGATTTATATTTGATTGGCATTCTTAATTCAAAACTGATTTTTTCTTTTTTCAAAAGACATGCTTCGGTGCTCGGCGATGCCGATAAAGGGGGGCGTCTGCGCTGGTTCAGCCAGGATGTCGTTAAGCTCCCCATCCGCCATATCGATTTCAAAAACAAAACAGACAAAGCCCTTCACGACAAGATCGTCTCCCTCGTCGAGCGCATGCTCAACCTCAGCAAGTCCCTCCAGAAGGCAAAGACCCCGCACGACACGGAACTTCTTGAACGCCAGATAAGCGCCACAGACCGCCAGATAGACAGCCTCGTCTATGAGCTATACGGCCTCACGCCCGATGAAATCGGGGTAATCGAAAAAAGTCTGGCCTGAGCCTATGCAGGTTCGTGCAGGTTCAACTTTTCAAGTTGAACCTGAAAATCCGTGTCCCGCACGTACGAAACTTCAGGTTCAGGGTGCAACCCTGAACCTGCCGCGGTACAACCCTGAACCCGCCTATTTTATTATCAGCATATGCACGTCCCCTGGCTTCCGCAAGGCCTCTATTGTAACGTCCTCGCCGTATCTCGATATCAGTATGTCAACGCTCCGGCGGGGGCCTGCCTGGATGTTCCTCAAATAGACCGACGTGAGAAAGGCGGGAAGCTCCGGCCTTCTGAATATTACCATCCTCTTGTCTGCCTCGAAGTAAATCCCAAGAGATGCCTGGAGCATGAATATGAGAGCGCCGGATGCCCAGGTCTGCGGCGAGCAGGCTATCGGGTACTGCGTCGGGGCAACGCCGTTGCGCCTGTGAAAGCCGCAGAATAGCTCCGGGAGCCTCTGATAGTCCGAGCGCAATGCCGCGTTGAATATGCCGGTGAATACCCTGTTGAAGTGTCCTGTGAAGCCGTAGGCCGCCAGGCCAAAGGCGCTCATCGCGTTGTCGTGCGGCCAGACAGAGCCGTTGTGATAGGACATCGGGTTATAGCGCCTCTCGCGCGCGCCTATGGTCCTTATGCCCCAGCCCGAGAAGACGTCCTCTGAAAGAAGCGAATCGGCTACCCTGACGGCCTTTTCAGGGTCGGCTATGCCGGAGAAGAGCGCGTGGCCCGCGTTCGACGATACGACCCGGCAGGGCTTCTTGTTGCCGTCGAGCGCGAGCACGTAGGTGCCGAGCTCATCGTCCCAGAATACCTCGTTGAACCTCCTCTTCAGCTCATCAGCCTCTGCACGCAGGGTCGCGGCCAGCCTGTCCTTTCCCAGGAGCAGTGAGAGCGCGGCCGCCTCTTTCTTCGCGGCGTAGAGGTATGACTGCACCTCGCAAAGCGCTATCGCGCCCTCGGCAAGGCTCCCGTCCCGGTGGAAGACCGAGTCCTGAGAGTCCTTCCAGCCCTGGTTCCTGAGCCCCTTGGCGTGCGGGATGTATTCAAGGAAGCCGTCCGAGTCGGCATCTCCGTATAGCTTCATCCACTCGAGCGCCGCCTCTATGTTCCTCCAGAGCCTCTTTATGAGCGCGGTGTCGCCGGTGCGCCTCCAGTACGCGCCCGCGAGCATGACGAAGAGCGGGGTCGAATCAACGCTGCCGTAGTAGAGGCCGAAGGGTATTTCATTGCGCGCTGCCATCTCTCCCTGCCTTGCCTCGTGCATTATCTTGCCCGGCTCCGCTGCCCTGGCCTTGTCCATGCCGACGGCCTGCATGGAGGCGAGGTACTTCAATACGCCCCTGGCGAGTTCGGGCCGTATCCAGAGGCACTCCAATGCCGTTATTATCCCGTCCCTGCCAAATGGCGTGCAGTACCAGGGTATGCCGCCGTATGGATAAGGGCCCGCGGGAGTGGGCGTGACCATCATCTCGATATCCGCAAGCGACCTCTGTATGGAAATATTGAAGTGGTCGTTCGATGTCTCGATGCGCGCCTCTGACTTCTTCTGCGAGTGTAGCCGCTGGCGCGCCTGGCGCAGGGCAGCCCCGTAATCCTTCTCTTCGGGCTCGAGCTCCCCTTCTACGCAGCGCGCAGTTATGCATATCTCCTCGGTGGCCCCGCTCTTTAGCTCCAGATTGAAGCCGAACGTATTTTCATCCATCTCGTCCGGAGGCCTCTGGAAGCGGAGCTCCGTAGACCTCCTCACCCCGTCGAGTCCGTCGTACGAGAGTATGATTCCATCCTTGCCATACTCAGGGTCATTGAGAGCGCCGCGCCTGTGGCGCTTGAGGCCCCTCACCTCGAATATGTCGTGGAAGTCCGAGTCAGCGCCTATCTCGAGCTTGAGCCTCACGTCCTCTGCCCCGAAGTTCTTGAGGCGTATGGTCTCAAGCAGGCACGCTCCGGACAAAAGCCGCGAGCGCATCACATGGATGGTGTCGCGGCGCAATAGAAGCTCCGAGCCCGAGTAGAAATCCGGGTTGGTGAGGTCCACTGTCATGAGGAGGTTGTCTTCATCGATGTTCGAGCTCAGAAAAAGAGGTCTCAGGCCGTTTATCCTGAGCTCGTAGTGGGAGAGGTACCTGGTGCCGTTGTAATAGACGCCCTGCTCCATCTTGCCGACCGGGAGCATGTCCCCGAACCTGTCGTAGATGCCGAATATCTCCCCGTCCTTCTGAATGAGGCGCAGCGGGTCGATGTTCGTGGAGGGCGCCGATATGAAAAAGGAGTCCCTTATCCTGCTCCTCTCTACAGCCATGCCCCGCTTCCCCTGTCTATCGCGAGCTCGTATGCGTCGAGGTAATCGCCCGCCATGCGCTTTGCGAGGAACCTCTCCTCGAACCTCTTTCTGCACTTCGCCCTCGAGAGGCCTGGGCAGAGCTCCATTACGCAGGCGGCAGCCTCTTCGTCAGTCTCGAAGATGAAGCCGGTCGTGCCGTGGTCCACGACCTCGGGTATGGACCCGCGCCGCCTGGCAATGACCGGAGTGCCGCAGGCCATCGATTCGAGCATCGATAGGCCGAAGGGCTCGGGCCAGTCTACCGGGTGCAGGAAGGCGAGCGCGGAGCCCAGGAGCTCGTTCTTCTCCCTGTCGTTCACCTCGCCGATGAACTCGACGAGCGGGCTTTTCAGCAGCGGCTTTATCCGGCAAGTGAAGTAATCGAGGTCTGCCCTGTCCACCTTGGCCGCTATCTTTATCCTCATGCCCGAGAGCTCGGCAATCCTTATCGCCGAGTCGACCTTCTTTTCCGGCGAGACCCTGCCCACGTACAGGAGATAGTCCCCTGGCCCGTAGTTCATCGTATAGAGGTCCGGCGGCAGTCCGTGGTAAACGGTCGCTATCCAGTTTGCATCAGGCCTCGGCGCCCTCTGCGAGTTCGAGATTGAGACCATAGGGCTTTCGCCGTACTCTTTGAATATGAGGCCGTGCTCGACCATGTCGAGCCTGCCGTGCAAGGTATTGATGCACGGCACCCGCGTCCTTCTGCCGAGCACGAAGCCGATGCCGTCTACATGAGAATGTATGACGTCGAACTCGTCCACCCTTCTTAGCACCTCTTCCATCATGACGAGGTGATGGGAGACCGGGTCGAGCTGCCTCTCATCCAGGCGGAGCGCCCTCTCCGAGCAGGCCACCAGCTCCGCGCTCGTGCGCGAATCGCCGGAGGCGAAGAGCACCACCTCGTGGCCGGCCTTTACGAGCTCCTCGGTGAGATATGAGACCACCCTTTCGGTGCCGCCGTAGAGCGCGGGCGGCACGCTCTCAAAGAGCGGCGATACCTGAGCTATTTTCATCTATGCCCGGCTCCTTTTAGCGTCGGATGAAAATTCCCCATAATTTCAAGTCTGTCCCAAAGACGGGGAATGTCAATACATGCGCCCGTAACTGGCCGGATTTCTGGGGTTTTTGCGCGGAGGCGGAGCTTTCAGGGAGAGCGGAAAAGAATTTTACACTGTGAAGGAATCTTTACAGGGCGGGCTTACAGGACGACTTCCTTGAAGGCCTTTCTTATCTCGTGGATGCTCGCGGGCTTGGCAATGTAACGTAAGCCGCTCGAAAGGAGGGCCGGGTCAGCCTCGGGGGCGCGGCTGAAGAGTATGAGCCTGTGCTTCATCTCCGGGCAAAGCACAACGGCTTCAGAGTAGAAGCTCCTTACGTCGAGCCCGGCAGTGTCGGCGTCTGCCACGACAGCGGAATAATCCTGTTTCTCCAACCTGGAGAGCGCGCCGCCAGAGTCCTTCTCTATCTCCAGCGAGAGCTCCTCTCCGGCGTAAAGGGCCCTGAGGCCGTCCTCGACAAGGCTGTCGCCTGAGACGACGAGGAGCTTTTTGCCGCGCAGGGCCGAGGCAACGTCCAGCCTTTTCAGGAGCGCGCCCTTGCCCCTCTGGGCCTCGAGGTATTCCTCGACCAGGCGCCTGTGGTTGCTTATGAGCTCCTCGGCGTCCTTCTTTATCCAACCGGCCCTGAACTGCCAGTTGGCGATATAGGCCATGAAGTCGTTGCACTCCTTGGACTCGATGGTGACCATGTAATGCAGCAGCCCGTCCTTGTTGACCTTGCCGGCCTTTATCCTGTTCCTGAGGAAGAGGAGGAAGTCCTCGACATACTCCATCTCGGCCCGGTCAATAGCAAGGATGCAGGGCATATTGACGCCCTTTGCTATCATCTCTGCGGCTGATATCGCTATCCGGCTGTGCTCAACCTCGTCTTCCATGAGCTTCTTCAACAGGTCTGCGAAGTCCGCGTCGCTTTTGAAGGCCACGGCGGCCTGAGCGTAGGCATCTGCAGCGGCTGTCTCAACCCTCTGCAGCCAGTTGATTATATCTATCATGTCAACTACAATGCCCATATCCCGTGAACTATAGACCTGATTGCAAAATTTTTCAAGGGTAAGGATGGATTTTGACCGAAATTCACAAATAGTGGAAGCACGGTGGCATCGAAAAGGCAACGGCTTGTGCGGCGCAGTCCCTGATTTGCGCCCATTGACAGCCCTTTGGCAATCGGGTTAATATTTTCCCCGCTGTCCACTACTGCCCATGACCAGACAAGCCAGAAATTCCGCCCTTTTTTTCCTCTTTATAATACCGCTCGCCGTCTATTGGAAATCAACGGGCAGCGAGTTCATACCCTCATGGGACGATTACGAGTACGTGCTCGACAACAGTCTCATAACGGGCCTTTCGCCTGAGAACCTTCGCGCCATATTTTTCGAACCCTATTTCTCCAACTACGCCCCGCTGCACCTTTTGAGCTATTCTATCGACTTCGCCATCTGGGGCCTTGACCCGAGGGGCTATCACCTCACGAATATCCTCCTTCATTCCGTAAATTCAGCGCTTGCCTTTCTGGTCCTCAAGAGGCTCACGAAAGACGATTTTCTATCAATCGCCGGTGCCGCGCTCTTTGCCCTGCACCCTGTGAACGTGGAGAACGTCGCATGGGTCGCTGAGAGAAAATCGCTCCTTGCCGCGCTCTTCTCCTTCTGCTCGATAATATTCTACGTGGATTACAGGGAAAAGGGCCGGGCCGTTCTCTACGGCCTCTCCATTGTCTTTCTCTTTCTGGCGCTCGCGTCAAAGGCATTTGCTGTCATGCTGCCCGTCATCTTTCTCTCCTATGAGCTTTTCCTGAGCGAAAGAAAGAGGTTCGTCCATCTCATCCCTGGCTTTGCCCTTGCGGCTATATTTGCGCTGGCTTCGATGCACGCGCACTCTGCCGGGGCTTCAATCGCAAAAGACGCCTTCACTGCAGAGTTCCTCTTCGGCGCGGTATACCCGACCATGGTGCCGATTTTCTGGCAGTACGTGAAGATAATCGTGCTGCCAACGGGCTTGAGCGGCTTCTACGACGCCACTGTCTACGATTCATTCCTCTACCCCGTTGTGCTCGCGTCCCTTGCCGCGTGGATCGCGGCGTTTGCCCTAGTCCTCTGGAAGGGGAGCGGGCTGGTGCGCTTTTTCTTCCTCTGGTTCTGGATATGGCTCCTGCCCTCCTCGAACATCATCCCCCTGCACGTCTATTACGCTGACAGGTACATGTATCTGCCTGCCATAGGCATCTTCGTCCTCTTCGCCTATGCTCTCAGGAAGGCCCTTGCGTACGCCAGTGCGCAGAAGGCAGCGCCATATATCATCGGGGCTGTCGCGATAGTCTTTGCAACCGTGACATTTTTCAGGCTCGACGTCTGGAAAAACGAGGTCGCCTTCTGGGAGGATGCCGACAGAAAATCACAGAACCAGGACAGGGTGTTCCTCAATCTGGGTTATGCCTATGAGGTGCGCGGCAGGTATGACGAGGCTGAGAGGGCATACATGGAATCGATAGATATCTACCCGACCCAGAAGGCCGTAAGCAACCTCAACATGCTGAGGGAAAAGAAGGAGTATCTCAGGAGAAAGCAGGAGGGTGCTGCCGGGGGGAAGTGATTTGTTAGGTCTTAAACCCTATTGGGGCATAATGCGGAGCGAGCCTAAGGTTGGGGGAAGGGCGCGCGAGCCGGGGCAGAAGGAGCTATACCCAACGGGTATAGCGACATGAGGGGCGAGCGCGGAGGTGGGGGCGGAAAGCGAGCGGAGCCTTATGCCCAGAAGCGCGCGGCAGCGCGCAAAGGGGCCTTTTGCGACAAGGTTGATGAGATTCTTCTTCTCGCTCTTCTCATCCCTTCTTCCTCAGGTGCGCTATTGTAAAGCTACCGGTATTGAAAAAGTTCGTTATTGTCGAGACCGCGTCAACAGACTTAAGGAACACGGCCTGTCCCGCGCCCTGCCCCTTACAGAGTTTCCTGAAGTATTCCTCCGGCACCTCCCACATGGTCGTAAATGACGCGCCGTAGCCGTATTCGCGGCATATCTCCTTCGTCTTCCTGATGGAGAGCCATTTTGGCTTGAGGCCCGAGTACTCCTCCCTCTCAGCCAGCCCGAGCCTGGAGAGGACGGCGACAACTGCGTTCGTGGAAGGCTCGACAAAGAGCACGTCGCGATAACCCTTTGAGAGCAGCCCAGCGAGCGTGCCGTGCATGTCGCTTGTGTGGTGCATCGCCTCATAGACGATGACCGGGATATCCGTTGCCTTTATGGGGCATTGGTCGAGGTCTGAGGTAAAGAGGCCCACCTTCGCATCAAAGTCCCTCAACGTGTGCCTGACTATCCGCAAGGCCGGGAGCGAGAGGTCTGATGCGTATATCCTGTTGAACCTCTTCTTCGAAAGAATCTTCTTGAGCTCAAAGCCAGTGCCCACGCCGAGCGAGAAGAACTCCTTTGCGCCGGTCGTTTCAAGGTACTCGAGGAGCTTTCTTATCTTCCTGTCCGAAAAATGCGAGTAATAGCGGCTCCATGCGTCCTTGTTGGCGTAATGCTCTATCTCTTCCTCGGTGAGCTCGTAGGAGTGGGCCTTCAGCTCCCTTGCCTTGTCAGCGTCGAGCTCGGCCGCGATGACGAGATCGAGCACGCCGTCAATTACCTGGTACTCCCTCCTGCATGCCCTGCAGCGCACCTTTTCTCCGGCAGCTTCGAGGGCCCCGCCTTGCGCACAGGCGCATGAGAGGAGGTGCAGGTACTGGGCTGGTTGGAGTATCTCAGCCATCTATCGCTCCGCCTTTGCGGCCCCTTCCTTTGCGCCGGGGATGATGGCAGCGAAGTTAACCGCGGTTATGAAAAGCCCGAGCGGCAGAAGGTGCAGAAGGAGCCTGTCAACTGACGTTGCAAGGTGCCAGTCGATAGGCGCTGGGCTTATGATGTAGATGAACATATAGGTGAAAAGCTGCATGAAAAGGAGGAGGTGCGCCATTATGAGAGCCTTTGATAGACGCCAGTTGGCAAAGGTAGAGAGGGCGTACGCCCACCAGGCAAAATTATAGAGAGCTATATCGGTGAAGGCCATCCTGCCGAGGGTCTTGAGTATGGTCGGGAGCTTCCAGATATTTGCCGAGACGGTTGCGAGGCCGAGGTTCTCGACGTATTCGCTGCCTAGGCCGAGGCTTGCCTTGTAGAGCGACCACGGTATGACAACGGCCGCGATCGGCAGTACGAGCACGAGAGCGTCTTTTATGAACGCCTCTCTCCTGTAAATCGCAATGTAGAGCAGGGTCAGCATGACCCCGAAGGCCGCGAAGGTGAGCCCCTCGTTCTTTGTCCACGCGGAAAATGCCAGGAATAGAGATGCTATCGCGAGATGCGCCCTGCCGCCCTCCTTTGCATATAGATAGAGGAAGGCGGCGCTGCCCAGGAAGTAAATTGAGAGGGCGAGGTCGGCATATCCGGCAAAGTCACCTGCGTAGAGATATCCGAGCTTTACCGGGACCCCGCCAGCATGTATCATTATAACAGGCACAAGGGTCGCCAGGGCCGCAAAGAGCAGCCCTGTGCGCCTCTCCGATATTCTCGATACCGCATAATGGATGACCGATACGAGAGAGAGGAGCTGCAAGGGGTAGATGACCTTGCCTATCATCTCGCTGGCCGAACCGGCCGCGCCGTAGACAAAGGAGATCGCGAGCGGCATGAGAAGCGGGTAATCGCCGTGGTGCCTGTATCCGGGGTTGGCGAGGAACTCGCCTGATATGCCCTGGTCGAGGAAGAAGGCGCGCGCCTTCAGGAACCAGATGAACCAGGCGTCCCAGCCGAATAGCGGCACTGAAAGGGCGTAGATGAAGGCATAGGCTGACTGAATGATTACGATGGCGATGAGGGCGAAGCCCACGAAATCACGCCTCATCTTTTCAGGCCTGGCCCCTGCCCTGAACCTGAAGAAGACGAAGGCTATGAAAGGTATCCAGGGGAGCATTATGAAGACAGGGTTAAGCGGCACAGAGGCGAGCGAGTAGAGGAACATCTGGAAGCTCACTGCGCCGAGCCCTGTCATGAAGGAGAGCCCGGCAAGGGGAGCGCCCCTGAGGGACAACCTGTTGCCGCGGTCGATGGCGCGTATTATCGAAGCGCCTGAGGCAACGAAGAGTATGAGTGCTGAGATTACAAGAAAAACCTGCATTCCTCTGGACCTGTCTGATTTTCGTTAGAGTAGTTTAAAACCAACTGGTTGTCAATACATGGATTCCGCAAAGTACGGCGTGATAAAATGTATCTGTGGCAGTAAGAGAGATAACCGCAAAAACAATATTATCAAAGTCAGAGGTATATGACTATGCCCTGAACCCGTATGTCGGCTGCATGCACGACTGCGCCTATTGCTATGCAAAGTTCATGAAGAGGTTCACCGGACACAGGGAGAGATGGGGGGATTTTGTGGACGTCAAGGTAAACGCCCCTCAACTCCTCGAACAGGAGATACAAAGGAAGAAGGCGGGACGGGTCTGGGTGAGCGGCGTATGCGACCCCTATCAGCCGGTCGAAAGAAGATACCTGCTCACGAGAAGATGCCTGGCAATCCTTACAGAGCACGGCTGGCCATTCACCATCCAGACCAAATCGCCGCTCGCAGTCAGGGACATCGACATCATCAGGCATGCAAGGGATGCTGAGGCCGGGTTCACGATAACGACGGGCTGCGAAAGGATGAGAAAGATATTCGAGCCGGGCGCGCCGCCCATAATGAAGAGGCTCGAGGCATTGGAGAAAATTCACTCAGCGGGCATACGCACCTTCGTCATGATAGCGCCCTTGCTGCCAGGCGCAGAAGGGCTGATACCCCTGCTGAAGGGCAAGACAGAAACAGTGCTCGTGGACAGGCTCAACTACCACTACGCGGACTGGGCGTACAGGAAGTACGGCCTCCGGTGGGCGCTTGAAGATGGCTTCTTCAGGCAAAAGGCACAGGAGCTTAAGACCGGCCTTGAAAAGGAGGGCATCTCCTGCCAGGTGCTCTTTTGAGTCCTGCCAAGATTATTCTTTTTCTCTCCCTGAAAACATTTAAAATCGATTTCTCAGCGATGAAATTTTCGTAATATCATTGTTTTTTCCTCAAAAGGTTGCCTTCCGGCGTTTTATGGGTCTATAATTACCAGCATGCGGATAACCACAAGACTTATTGTGGCGCTGGTATTCGCGGTCACCGCTGTCTCCGGGGTCGCGTCATACCTGACGGTCCAACAGGAGCGCAACAGGCTCACCGCGGAGCTCGAACACCGGGTCTGGCTGCTGGCAGAAGGTCTCGAGGAATCGACGGGCCCGCTTATCTCCGGTGCTCCTTCCAGGCGTCTCGACAAAATAATCGAAAAAGTAAGCGCGGGCAAGCGTGTTGACGGCATCGCTGTCTTTGACAACGCGGACAGGCCCGTTTCAGTGTCAAAGGGCCTCTCTGGCAAGCTGCCCGCTGGTCTGGGTTCTCTCCTCAAAGAGCTCGCGGATGAAGGCGGCAAGGGTGTTTTCGAAGAGGTCGCATCCCAGCCTATGTACGTCTTCGCCAAGCCCGTGATCGTTGACGACTTCAGGGCAGGCGCCGTAGTCATCTTCAGCGGCGTTTCATACATCGACGAGCACATCGCGGGCATCTGGAAAAGGAACTTCATAAGGATACTCGCGAACGCGCTCCTTATCTCGGTCATCACGCTTCTTATCGTGCGCTGGAGCATCACGGGTCCAATAGCCCAGATGTCCGAATGGATAAGGAGCATGCACAAGGGTAAGGCCGATGACCTGTTCAAGCTCCCCGGGAAGGGCATTTTCGAGCCCATATCAAACGAGATCTCGAATATCGTAAAGAGCCTGGCTGTCGCGCGCACTCAGGCAGAGGAAGAGGCCCGGGCCCGCAGGCAGGCTGACTCGACATGGACGGCCGAGCGGCTCAAGCTCCATGTAAAGGACAAGCTGCAGGACAGAAAGCTCATAGTGATATCGAACAGGGAGCCGTACATGCACGTGCGAAACGGAAGGCTCGTCGAGTGCATTTCCCCGGCGAGCGGCCTTGTCACGGCCCTCGACCCAATACTGAAGGCATGCTCCGGGCTCTGGGTGGCGCACGGCGCAGGCAGCGCGGACAGGGAGGCCGTGGACAGCAGGGACATGGTCCGCGTCCCTCCCGGAGACCCGCAGTACGACCTCAAGAGGATCTGGCTCAGCCAGGAGGAGGAGGAAGGCTACTATTACGGCCTTTCGAACGAGGGCCTGTGGCCGCTCTGCCACATAGCCCATACCCGTCCGATATTCAGATTAGGCGACTGGACGCGCTACCAGGAGGTGAACCTCAGGTTCGCCAAGGCGCTCGACGACGAGATAGAGGACGGGACTTACGTATTCATCCAGGACTATCATTTCTCCATACTGCCGCGGCTCATAAAAGAGCGCCATCCCGGCGCGAAGATAGCCCTCTTCTGGCACATACCGTGGCCAAACCCCGAGGCATTCGGCATCTGTCCGTGGAAAAGGGAGATACTTCACGGGATGCTCGGAGCGGACCTCATCGGGTTCCATACGCAGTACCATTGCAACAACTTCCTCGAGACCGTTGACAGGACCCTCGAGTGCCGCACCAACTGGGAAGCGTTTTCCACGACAAGGATGGGCCACTCGACGACGGTCAAGCCCTTCCCGATAAGCGTTGATTTCAGCGGCAGGCCGCAGGTTGCGCAGGAGCAGGGGAAGGACGAACTGTTAAAAGAGCTCGGGGTCAGGGCGTCCATGCTCGGCATTGGCGTAGACCGCCTCGATTATACAAAGGGGATAGTGGAGCGGTTCAGGGCCGTTGAGCGCTTCCTTGAAAAGAACCCGGCCTACCGCGACGTATTCACGTTCGTCCAGATAGGGGCGCCCAGCAGGGAGCACATAAAGAGATACCACGACTTCATGGGCGAAGTGACTTCCGAGGTGGACCGCATAAACTGGAGGTTCCAGTCCGCCGGATGGAAGCCGATCGTGTTCCTGAAAAGGCACTTCTCGCATGCTGAGATAGAGCCGTTTTACAGGGCCGCGGACCTGTGCATGGTCACCTCCCTCCACGACGGCATGAACCTTGTCGCAAAGGAGTACATAGCCTCGCGGGCAGACGAAAAGGGCTCCCTCATACTGAGCACATTTGCCGGGGCCTCACGCGAGCTCAGGGACGCCCTATTGGTAAACCCGTATGACATAGAGCAGATGGCGGACTCTATAAAGACCGCCCTGGAGATGGACCCCTCTGAGAAGACCGGGCGCATGAGGAAGATGCGGGAGACCGTGCGCGAGAACAACATCTACAGATGGGCGGCCGACATCATAACCGAGCTCACCAACATCCGCGGCCAGCAATGACCGGGACAGCGATAAAGAAGATCATCTTCATTGATTTTGACGGCACCCTCTCCCCTATCGTGGACGACCCCTCCAAGGCCGTGATCTGCAGCGAGGCTGCGGCCTGGCTCAAAAAAGCGGCGAAGGACAAGGACCTCATGATCGCGGTCGTGACCGGCAGGTCGCTAAAGGACATACGGCGGATGGTCCGCGTTCCGGGCATTCTCTATGCCGCGAACCACGGGGCCGAGATATGCTCAGGCAGGATGGTCCTGCTCAAAAAAGGCGGGGCATTGAGGAAGCCGCTTCGCCTTCTCGCAAAGAAACTTGAAAAGGAGCTTGCCGGAATAGCCGGTGCTTATGTCGAGTACAAGGGTATTTCGGTCGCGGTGCACCTGAGGCGCGTGGATGGCCGTCTCCGCCGAAATGTGCGGCATGCGGTCAAAAGGACCGCGGCACCGGCCCTCACCCGATACGGCCTGCGGCTGACCCGCGGCAAGTTGGTCATAGAGGTGCGGCCCGGCTGCTGGGACAAGGGGGATGCCGTGCTGTGGATATGGAAGAAACTTGCGCCCGGCCATCTACCGTTCTACATCGGCGACGACCTGACCGACGAGGACGCATTCAGGGCGCTCAGGCCATACGGGATCACCATACGAATCCGGGACAGGAAGTCCTCGGATGCTGAGTATGCGGCGCCATCCTTCAGGGCCCTCATAAGGTCCGGTCTCTTCGAACACTGAGGTAAGGTCCGTTAAACGGCGTACTATTCGTGCAGCCCGTATTTTTCGAGCTTCCGGTAGAGCGTCGTCCTGCTTACACAGAGCCTCTTTGCCGCTTTCTTCTTGTTCCACCCGGTGTCTTTAAGGGTGTTCTCTATGAGCTCCCTCTCATCCGCGCGGTCATGGGCCCTTAACTGAGTACCGGCTACGGGGTATTCCCGCATGGACTGCGGGAGATCGTTTACCGTGATGGCCCCGCCCGGACATACTATGAAAGCGCGCTCAAAGGCGTGCTCGAGCTCTCTTACGTTTCCCGGCCAGGGATAGTTCATGAAGAGCTTCTGTATCTCAGGGGAGAGCCCCTTGATCCTTTTTTTGAACTTCCTGCTGAACTTCGCCATGAAGTGGTCCTCGAGGAGCGGAAGGTCATCGAGCCGTTCCCTCAGGGGCGGAATCGCGAGCTCCACGACCTTGAGCCTGTAGTAGAGGTCCTCCCTGAACTCGCCCTTCCTTACCTTTTCGGCAAGGTCCCTGTTCGTCGCGGCGATGACCCTCACGTCCATCTTTATGGTCCTCGAGTCCCCGAGGCGTTCGAATTCTTTTTCCTGGATGACCCTCAAGAGCCGGAGCTGCGTTCCCGGCGATATGTCGCCTATCTCGTCAAGGAAGACGGTGCCGCCGCTTGCGAGCTCGAACCTGCCCACCCTGTCCCTTACGGCGCCGGTAAAGGCGCCCTTCACGTGCCCGAAGAGCTCGCTCTCGAGGAGGTCTTCGGGTATCGCTGAGCAGTTCACCTTTATGAGCGGCTTTGCGCTCCGTATTCCGGTGTAATGGAGGGCCTCGGCCACGAGCTCCTTGCCGGTGCCGCTCTCGCCGGTTATGAGCACGGTCGTGTCTATGTCGGCGAGAGACTCTATGAGCCTGAAGATCTCTTTTATCTTCCCGCTCTTTCCGATGATATTGTGGAGCTGCCCCCTTTCGCCGAGGTCCGTTTCCAGGTCAACTATCCTGGTCTCGTCGCTTACGACCAGGACCGCTCCAGTAAAGGCCCCTGAGGCGTCGATGAGGGGATAGGTATTGAGCGTGACGGTCTGGCGGGGCCTGCCTGCCCTGCCGCACTCGAGGCGGAACGCCTCTACGGGCTTTTCGCTCCTTACCGTCTCCTCGAGGGCGTCAATGCACTTGAAGGCGCAGTCGCCGCCTGCCACTGCATCGAGGCGAGCGCCTATATCAGACCTCTCTATCCCGCATATGGCCTTCGCGGCCTCGTTCACCTCGGTGACGCCGAGGTCCAGGCCGACCGATATAATCGCCTCCCTGACGCTCCTGAATATGGCCTCAAGGTTGCCCTTGTACCTGTTGAGCTCGTCCTCGGTGCGCTTGCGCTCGGTTATATCCCTGAGCGCGCCCAATATCAGCCCCTTGCCCCCGGCCTTGATTTGAGCCGTTGTTATATCGGCGTAAAATACATCTCCGTCCTTTCTTCTGAACGCTACATCCTTGAAGCAGGGCGTATGGCCGCTGTTGAGCTTTTCAAAATCCGACTGCACCCTTGAGAGGTCTTCGGCCCTGTGAAGGTCCGGCACGCCCATGCCCTTGAGCTCCTCCCCGCAGTAGCCGAGCATATCGCAGAGCTTCCTGTTCCATAAGACCAGCTTCAGGGCCTTCGGGTCGACTACCAGGAGGCCGTCGCTGGAGTTCTCGAAGACGGCCCTGAACCGCTCCTCCGAATCCCTGATCTTCTGCTCGGCGACCTTTCTTTCCGTTATGTCC
This sequence comes from uncultured Thermodesulfobacteriota bacterium, assembly GCA_964508625.1. Taxonomy (GTDB): domain Bacteria; phylum Desulfobacterota; class GWC2-55-46; order GWC2-55-46; family GWC2-55-46; genus UBA5799. The sequence goes on along the minus strand of CAZDUP010000004.1, from coordinate 5,347 downwards.
TGCCCTGTCCCGAACATCTTCACCGGCGTCCCGGTCTCGTTGCAGAAGACCTGCCCGCGCGAATGGATGTGCCTTATCTCCCTGTCCGGCCTCACTATCCGGAACTCGAAGCTGAAGGGCCTCTTATCCGAGAGCGCGCCTGTGATTATCGAATCCACCTTTGCCCTGTCCTCAACGTGTATGCACCCGAGGAATGCCTCATATGCGTCCCTTTCAAGGAGCTCAGGGCTTACCCCGAATATATCGAAGAGGCCCGCTGACCATGTGATGCCGTTCCTCACGATGTCCCATTCCCAGCTGCCCAGGCGGGATAGCCTCTGTGCCTCCGTGAGCGTGGCGGCCGCGTTCCTGAGCTTATCCTCGATGAGCCTCCGCAGGATGGCGGAGCCTATCGTACCGGCTGCCACCTTGAGGGCATCTGTCATGACGCCGGGCCATTCTCTTTCTTCGAGGCATTCGTCAAAGCCGATGAAGCCCCACCAGGACTTTTCGACGAATATCGGCACAGCGGCCAGGGATCTGATGCCCTGTGCCTCGAGAATGCACTTTTCAGGCTCCGGGAATTCCCTTGCATGCCCATGGACCGCCTCGCCGGCCTCCATTGCCTCGACCCATCTTGAGAAGCCTGAGCCCAGGTAATCGAAATTCTGTAGCTCCGCATTTCCTATCTGAGCCGTTACGCCGGGGGCGCACCACTCGTAAAGCTGGCTTGTGAAGAGCGCCCCTTCGTCAGTCAGGTGGTTCCTGAAGATATACGCCCTGCTCACTCCGGCAGCCTCGCCGAGCCTTTTGAGCGCGGACTCAAGGGCCTCATCGGTTGCGCCTGTCCTCAAAAGCTCCTCTGAGACGACCCCCACTGCCTCGAGGACCGTGTCCCGCCGGCGCAGGATCATCTCCTTTTTTTTCCTCTCGGTTATGTCCCTGGCCGTGCCTATGACGCCGATTATGTTCCTCTTGCCGTCCCTGACGGGAAGGTTCTTGTATTCGCAGAGTATGCCGGTGTCCTTGAAGCGGAGCTCGTATTGCGGGCTCTCCCCATCGAGGGTACTCATGTAGTTCTCCAGGCCCTTTTTAAGGTTCTCTTCATCGAATAGCGGGGCAAATGGGCGACCCATGAAATCCTCTACCCTGTGGCCGGAGAGCTTTTCAAAAGACTTGTTCACATAAAGGATGTTGCCCTTGTCGTCGCAGATGTATGCCATGTCCGAGATGTTGTCGAAGAGCATCCTGTAGTTGTCCAGGTTCTGCTCGGCCCACCTGTACTCGGCAATCTGGCCTTCAAGTTCAGCCACCTTGCGGATAAGAAAATCAAGTTCTTCCGGAAAGTCCTTTTCAGGCATATCCATCTCCTTCGAGTGCAGACGAGTGTTTCATGTGTACATGAATGTAACATCAAAATGTAACACTGTACACAAATTTGATTTAGCTGGCTCTCAAAGGGTCGTTTCCAAGTATTCATTAATAATGAATAAACCCATCGATTACTTGCCCGGATTACTCTTTGGCATGTATTTTGAAATAGCTTATTTGGACGATTTCCTAAAGGAGACGGTTGGCTTATCAGCAGGATACTTATCGTAGGCTCGGACGCAGGATCAAGCACCCTGTTGGCAACAGCTTTTGCCGGGCACGGCTTTTCATTCGACCAGGTAAGCAATGGCCTGAGCGCCCTGGACAGGATCTACTCTGAGAGATACGACCTCGTTATCTCAGAGCTGGACCTCTTTTACCTGCGCGGGGCCGACCTTTACCTGCGCGCGCTGGAAAAAAGACCGGAGCTAGAAGACAGGTTTCTTTTCATAAGTGACCGCGAACCCGAAGACGCGAGGGAGAAGGATGCTGTCCGGGGACGCTTCTTTCTCAAGCCGTTCCAGGCGGATTCAATAATCAGATATGCGCTCGATTTGCTCAAGGGGAGGCCTTGATAAAGAAGATAGGGATAGACGAGCTCGAGACGGGCATGAACGTCTGCGGCGTGGGGAAAGGACCTGGCGAGGACCTTTTCTTCATGAACAATATCATCATCAGGGACGCGAGCGACATCCAGAGCCTCGTTGACAACGGATATAAGTGCGTCTTTGTGGACCTGACAGGCGAAGGTGGACAGGTTCGCGAGCCCGGCGGCCATGACCCGATTGCCGCAGCGATCGGCGCTGATTGCCTGAACAGGACGCTTGTAAGCCCGCCGAAAGAGGACGGGGCCAGGAATGAGGCCGGGTTCAGGGAGGAGCTCAGCGAGGCCTACAGGATAAGGCACGACGCGCTTGGCGTGGTGAAAGAGGTGCTATGCGACGCGCGCCTTGGCAAGAGCATAGACAAGGACAGGATAGACGCCCTGCTGGGCAACATAGTGGACAGCATCTTCAGGAACAGGCACGCCCTCACAAGCCTTGCAAGACTCAAGGCCTATGACGATTATACCTTTACGCACTCGGTCAACGTCTGCATCCTCTCGGTAGCCCTTGGCAGAAACCTCGAACTTTCGAAAGAAGAGCTCATGGCCCTCGGCGTAGGCGCCCTGCTCCACGACCTCGGGAAGATACTCCTGCCCGAGAGCCTTGTGAACAAGCCGGGCATATATACAGCCGCAGAGCGCGTCAAGATCCAGGAGCACCCGTCCCTGGGCGCGGACTTCATCTCGGAATCTGCTGATGTGAAGCTCGAATCCATATACGTGATAAGCCAGCACCACGAAAGGTATGACGGGTCAGGCTACCAGTGGAACCTCCGGAAAGACGAGATACACCTGTTCGCGCGCATAGCCGGGGTCACGGACATTTACGATGCCATGACCACGGACCGGGTATACCGCAAGGGCCTGCTGCCAACCGAGGTCTTGAAGATACTTTATCTGCGCGGAGCGGATTATTTCGGCCCGGGACTTGTGGACAGCTTTATCCGGAGCATAGGCATATACCCGATCGGGAGCCTTGTTGAGCTCAATACCGGAGAGGTGGGGCTCGTAACCTCGGTCAACCAGTCAGACCTAATAAGGCCCAATGTGCTCGTGGTCTACGGCAGGGACAGGAGCCTGTATGACAAGCCGTTCAACGTGGACCTCAAGGACAACATCAATATCTGCATAACTGGCATACTCGACCCGAAGTCCTACAGGATGAACTTTGAGGCCTTCCTGAGCTGAGGCGCGAGGGTTTTCCATCCGCGTGCCCGCCGAGTTATTTTCTATTCAGCTCAAAATGCCATTTCTCATAGCCGGCCGCTTTGAGTTCCATGTATTCAGGGGCAACGGGCACAAGGTTCGATTCCTCTATGACCTTCATTAGCGCTTCCCTGTCCTTGTTCTTTTCCCCGGCCTGCCTCATTTCGCCGATATATGACCAGCTCTGCCCGTCCGTGCTGTCAAAGAGGTGGAGCCCGCCACAGGAGATATCCGACTGCACGAAGATGTATTCCTCTTCCATATCCGCATCCATGTTCCTTGAAAAGACAGCGCAGTCCTTCTGCCTGGCGCAGAGGTCGAGGAGGTCAGCGCACCCCTGCAGATTAGATGTAACCGCGCTGAGGAGCCCCTCGGGCAGCTTCCCTGAAAGGGTAATGACCTTGAGGTGCTCTTCCTTAAGCTCGGTTGCCTTCGGTTTCCCGCCGGTCTCTTCCTTTGTCGATTCCAGCTTTACGGCTTCCGTCGCGTACTCCCAGTCATAGCTTTCCTGTTTAATGATCTCCCTGGCCTGCTCCCGTATGATAGCCGCCTTCGGGTGGTCCTGGTCTTTTATCTCTGCCAGGGCGTTGAGCTTTTCAAAGCCTTCTTTCCCGAGATGGAACTTGAGGACCTGAAATTCGAACTTGGCCGGGTCGATGTGGCCTCGGGTGAGCTTCCTGAACTGGCTATTCGCGCTTATCGAGATGGGGTCGAGCACCGGCGTATTGATCAGTATCGCTACTGCCATGACTATTATCGAAACGATGATATTGACGGGCCGCATGAGCCCGAGCCAGACCTCTCCTTTCGCGAGGACCGAGACCGCGTACCCAACTGAGTAGATTGCCGCGAATATCGCGAGTATAAGCGCAAAGACCCTCTCGGGCATGAAGCCGTACTGGTCGATCCTCAGCCATATCGAATAGAGCGTTATGGCCGCGTATGCCGGCATCGCGAGCAGCATGCCCTCCACGCCCCTCCGGAGCCATGCCGGATATGGCGGCTTTGAGCTGCCGTCCTGAAAGACCGCGTTTATGAAAAGGACCGCAAGGGCCAGGAGTGTAAGTGTTATTGCGGACGAGTTCTTCGTATCCCACAGGGGCTTGAGACCAGTGAAGGGCAGGGCAAAGATGAATAGCAGCGCGATTAGCGTGAGAAGAGGCATAAGCGTCTTGAAGACAAGGAGCGCCACGTTCCTCAATGTTATCGTGACAGCGTTAAGTTCCTTGCCGAGCATGAGGCCAAGGCCAAAGACCGCCGGGGTGGCGATCAGCAGGAACTCCTTTGTGAAAAAGATGTCTGCGAATAACTCGATGCCGACCATTTTGAAAAGCCCGCCCCATAGGCCGATAAGTCCCCAGAAGAGGCCCGTGAAGAGAGTCGCTATCGCAGCGATGAAGAAATTGTTCCAGCTGTGGCGGAAGAGCTCTGCATATGGGAATTGTAATTGTCCGCTCTCGACGTATACCTGTATGTACGGCAAGAGTATGTAGAGGGAGCATTGGGACGTTAACATCAGGGTGGCGATCCTGTTGTCGTCGCCTTTGAAGGGAACTATGCCTGCGGGTAGCGTCGAGTACGTCCAGGCGGTTATGGCCGCATAGACCAGGCCTGCCAGCGCAGAGATGCCCAATAACGGGAGCCTGCCACTGCTCGTCCATCCGAACTGGAATGCAATGCCGGAGACAACCGCAAAGGCCGACAGGGCCGCGAGCATGATGTTGCCGCTAGGCCCGAGCGGGCCCGATGTCGATGCATCCGCTGCCCAGTATTGGGAGACAATCCAGAATATGAGGCCCTGGATAAGGCCGGTTGCGATGTGCACCGTCAAATTGGCATATTTTATAGAGCCGTTATTTAGCGGAATATTTAAATTCATAAAATATTATCGGAAAAAATGGCCTTAAATTTAGAGATTTTAAATAAGCGATTGAATGAAAGAAGGTCGGCTCTGGCGGGTGCGGGTGAGCCCGGTAATCTCAGCAGGAATTTTCGATTATTTTAATCGGGCAGTTCCCTGCTGCGTTGCACGGGCTATACCTTATTACCTCCCCCTCGAAAGGGGGATGGGGGAGGTGAGAGAATCTTTTCACCCTCCCCTCAGTCCCCTCCCGTCAAGGGAGGGGAAGAACTTAAGAAGATACACCGCAGCTTTCTGCGGGCCGGTTCATTGTAAGACCCACCCCA
>CAZDUP010000003.1:17266-25643 GCA_964508625.1 uncultured Thermodesulfobacteriota bacterium | reverse complement strand
GAAGGGGATGGTCGCCACGTGCGCGCCCATCCGGGCGCTATCGAGCACATGTACCGGGTGCCTGACGGATGCGGCTATGATCTCAGTATCAAAGCCGTAATTACCGTATATTTCCAGGATATCGGCTATGAGGTCCATGCCCACCTGGGATATGTCGTCGAGCCTGCCTATGAAGGGGCTTACGTACGTCGCCCCTGCCTGTGCGGCCATGAGCGCCTGAACAGCGGAGAAGACAAGGGTGACATTGGTCTTTATGCCTTCTTTTGATACTGCCTTAACGGCCTTGAGGCCGTCCAGGGTCATGGGCAGCTTTACGACCACATTTTTGTGTATCTTCGTTAGCTCCCGTGCCTCTGCTATCATGCCCGCTGCGTCAAGGCTTACTGCCTCGGCGCTCACCGGGCCGTCTATTATCGAGCAGATCTGCCGGATGCGCTCCTTGAAGTCGCATTTTTCCTTTGCCACGAGCGACGGGTTTGTCGTGACGCCGTCAACCAGGCCCCATTCGTCGGCTGTGCGTATTTCCTCGAGATTGGCTGTATCTATAAAGAACTTCATCAAAAACTCCCTTGACTAAAGGTTTTTACTGTGCGAATATTTCGAGTTGTCGCTCTTGCTCATTGCTGGCAAGAGACGGCTGTTTTTCCAAAGATATTAGCCTGATTCAGGCCCTATTTCAAGGCCAAATTGGGTTCTTTTGCCGAAGTGGCGGAATTGGCAGACGCGCAAGATTCAGGTTCTTGTGGGTGAAAGCCTGTGGGGGTTCGAGTCCCCCCTTCGGCACCAAATTCAATTTGGCTGGTATTCCAGCCAAATTGAATTTAGTTCGGTGGTGGGACTCGCACAGAGGCCGAACGGCGGCGAAGCCGCAACGCCTGAGCGCCTCGCGGAGCGAGGATGAGGGTGCAGGTTGCGCCCGAAAGCGAAGGCGTGGGGCTGCAATGACGAGCCAGGGATGGCGAGGAATGGAAGCCGAGCGGACCTTCGAGTCCCCAAAAGCAGCAATATACTTAATATTTACCGTAACACCGCTTTTTCCCTTTACCTCCCAATGGTCCCTTCCGAAGAGAAATCCGGCCCTGCGGCCCTCTAAATAGATGAATTCGTACAAACTCCTGATACTTATCCCGGCCTTCAACGAAGAGGCCTCAATTGCGAGCGTCATAACCTCTGTGCGTAAGCACGCGCCAGCGGCAGACATCGTAGTCATAAACGACGGCTCGACTGACCGCACCCGGGCTATCGCCCAGGGGCTTGGCGTCGTGGTACTCAACCATGTCTACAATCTCGGCATTGGCGCTACCATGCAGACAGGCTACAAGTACGCTGTTGCCGGCGGATACGATATAGCCGTACAGCTCGACGGAGACGGCCAGCACCCGGCAGTGCAGATAAAGGACCTTATAAGGCCTGTGCTCGATGGCAAGGCAGACCTCGTGGTGGGATCCCGCTTTCTGGGCGAAGGCAATTACAGGCCATCAATCGCCAGGGGCGCTGGAATGGCCTTCTTCTCAAGGCTCGTTTCCATCATATTGAAAGAGCGGCTTACGGACACGACCTCCGGTTTCAGGGCAGCGGGCAGGGATTGCATACACTACTTCAGCTCGCGCTACCCGGACGACTACCCGGAGGTGGAAGCTCTTGTATTGCTTCACAAAAAGGGTTTTAGTATAATGGAAGTCCCCGTTACCATGGCTGAAAGGGCTGGAGGGCGGTCGTCCATAACCCCGCTCCGGTCTATCTACTACATGGTGAAGGTCTTCCTGGCCATACTTGTAGACCTCATGAAGAGGACCTAAGGGCGAGAGGGCTAAAAGATGTATCTCTTTCAGGCATTCGCCATAATAGGCTCGCTCCTGCTCTTCGTCATTGTAATAGACTTCATCAGGCGCGGGCTCCTAAAGGAAAAGTACTCTGTCCTCTGGCTCGCCTGCGCCCTTGTAATCACCATACTCTCCCTTAAAAAAGAGATCCTCGACTCTGTCGCAAGCTACATGGGGATAGCCTATCCGCCCTCGTTCCTCTTCCTCGTGGCCTTCATATTCGTGCTCCTCATCAACCTGCATTTCTCAGTGGTCATCTCCATCTTCCACGAGAAGAACAAGGTGCTGGCCCAGGAGATCACGCTATTGAAGAACGCCCTCCATGAGGCTGGCATAGACACGACAGGAGCTCCGAAAAAGGAAGAAAAAGGGCCTGCCGATGCATAGGCTTTTCGCGAACAGGTGGTTCAGCCCCCTCTTCCTCCTCTTCATGTCGCTCGTCACCCTGGCTGTATATTCGAATACTTTCAGCGCCGCCTTCCAGTATGACGACGTGCCACTGGTACGCGACAACTATCTCATCCGCGACCTCGGGAACATCGGTCAGATGCTCGAGCACACGAGGGCCTTGACGCTCGTCACCTTTGCCCTGAATTACGCTGTCCACGGACTTGACGTGACCGGCTATCACGCGGTTAACCTCGCAATACACATCATAAACGCTGCCCTGGCGTACCTCCTTCTCACTGCCACATTCAGCCTTCTAAAGGTGGAGGAGACTGCGTCAAGGCGCATCTCGGCCCTTGCCGCGCTACTCTTTGCCGTGCACCCCATACAGACCCAGTCAGTGACCTATATCGTGCAGAGGATGGAGTCCATGGCGAGCATGTTCTACCTCATCGCCATACTCCTTTTCATCATTGCCTCAAATGCCTCCAGCGTTGTCAAGCGGGGTGCGCTATATACCGGCGTCGCCCTCTCGTATGTGCTCGCCTTCTATTCAAAGGAGATAACCTATACACTCCCGGCAGCCATCCTCCTCTATGACTATTTTTTCATAGCAAAGGGAGAGTTCCGTGGCGTCTTGAAAAAGTGGCCGGCCTATGCTCTCCTCGCCGTGCTCTTCGGGTATTTCACCTACGCGACCGTGGTACCGCTCGGCGGATTCAATGACTTGAGCGACGAGACAGCGGCAGTGGAGTCCGGCGAGAAGAGATATGCGGCGCCGATAATAAAAGGAGAGCTCGCGCCAGCAGGGCCTACGGAGTTCGACTACACGGCAGGCATGAGAATATCCCAGGTAAGCCCCAAAGAGTACCTCTACACGCAGTTAAACGTGATGGTCTATTACATCGGGCTCATGCTCGTGCCAGCAAACCAGAACCTCGATTATGACTTCCCGTGGGCGCGCGAGCTCTTGAAGGCCCCTGAGGTGCCGCCAGGAACTGTACTCAATATCCCCATGCTGCCGCCGATAGTATCACTACTGGCACTGCTCGCTATTTTCGGGGCTGCCATCTATCTGTTCATGCGCACTCGCAAGGAGCCACATTCAAAGGCCAGGGCAGCCTCTTACTTCATCATCTGGTTCTTCATCGTGCTCTCGCCCACATCGAGCTTTGTGCCGATCGTGGACGCCATCTACGAACACAGGGTCTATCTGGCTTCGCTCGGGTACTTTACGGTATTTGTAATGGCAATCGACAGCCTCATTGAGCGCATCGTCAGCGGCAAGGCGGTTAGAAGCTGACCACCGTGTTTCAGGCGCGATTACCGGGCCTAAAACCTCAAATAAAATAATGTATTGACTCAAACGAGCTTCTAAGATATTCTATCCGGAATAGAAATGAGGGCTATCGAGGTCATGAAGGCTCAGATATCACTCCAGCCAAAACAAGTCCTTATCGCAGAGGACAACTCAAAGACCAGGCTTTTCCTGAAAAACCAGCTCGAATTGCTCGGATATCAGGTTGAAGCGGTTTCAAACGGCGCCCTTGCCGTCGAGAGGGTGGCTGAGTTGAACCCCTCCCTTGTCATAATGGACGTCAAAATGCCGGAGATGGACGGCATAGACGCTGCAAAGCTCATATCTTCAAAGGGCCCTGTCCCGATTATCCTCATAACAGGCCTCTCCTCAGATGAAATGGCCACAAAGGCCATAGAATCCGGCGTATTCGCCTATCTTGTAAAGCCAGTCACCAAAAAGCAGCTCGAGCCGGCCATAAAGCTCGCGATGGCAAGATACCAGGAGTTCAAGAGCCTCAAGGTCGAGGTTTGCGACTTGAAGGACGCCATCGAGACCAGGAAGATGGTCGAGCGCGCCAAGGGCATCCTCATGAAGCGCTGCAACATCTCCGAGGAGGAGGCCTTCAAGCTCCTGCAGTCCCATTCCCAGAAAGAGAACAAGAAGATGAAGGAGATAGCGGAGACGATCATCTCCGCGAGCAAGCTCCTTTAGTCCCTTTCCCATTCAACAAGCCTTTATCTCGGCATTCGACTCTTTTTCTTTGCTAACTGTCTTTTTTCTGATATCCTGTTAGAAATCACGCTGGGGGAGCCCTTTTGAGGGCTGAGAGTTCCCGCAAGGGAAGACCCTGACGACCTGATCTGGTTAATGCCAGCGTAGGGAAGCGGCCTAAAATATCCATCCGGCGCCAAGAGCGCCTCAAGCCGCCTTCCTGGCGGCTTTTTAAATTTCATGAAGATTGACTCTGAAAAAATATCGGCCCTCGCGGCCCTCAATGAGCCCCGGGAGAAAGAAGCGCTCGCCGTGCTGGAGAAGGCCTCTGCCGCAAAGGGCCTATCTCTTGAAGAGGCTGCCCTGCTCCTTTCCATAAAAGAGCCGGGCCTTCTGAACGAGCTATTCAGGCGCGCCGGAGAGGTACAGGAGAAGGTCTTCGGCAGGCGCATAGTGCTCTTTGCGCCGCTCTATCTTTCAAATTACTGCACGAACGGCTGCACCTATTGCGGCTTCAGGAGCCAGAACAGGGACATGCAGAGAAGGGCGCTGACAGTTGATGAGGCCGTCTCTGAGGCAAAGGCGCTCGAAGGCATGGGCTTCAAGAGAGTGCTGCTTGTCACAGGAGAGGACCCGAGGTGGGGCCTTGACTATATCGTTTCCTGCATAAGGGCTATCTACGAGCGTACAGGCATGCGCATAGTCCACGTCAACGCACCGCCAATGGACACTGATTCGTTAAGAGAATTGAAGAATGCCGGGGCCGGAGTCTACCAGTCATTTCAGGAGACCTATCACAGGCCCACATACGCCCTGATGCACCCGAGCGGCAGGAAGAAGGATTTTGTCTTCAGGTGTGATGTCATGGACAGGGCAATGGAGGCAGGCTTTGGCGACGTGGGCATAGGGCCTCTATTCGGCCTCTATGACTACAGGTTTGATTCGCTCGCGTCAATTGCCCACTCCGAGCATCTCTTCAAGACCTACGGCACGCACGCGCATACCATATCAATCCCCCGGCTTCGCCCTGCCGAGGCTGGCCTTAGCGAAGCGCCCCATCGGGTATCTGACGAGGAGCTCAAGAAGGTGGTGGCAGTATTCCGCCTTAGCGTGCCTTCAGCAGGCATAGTCGCATCGACCAGGGAGCCGGCAGAGTTCAGGGCGAGCCTCATTCATATCGGCGCGACACAGCTTAGCGCGGCTTCAAGGACAAACCCCGGAGGGTACGCGGGAGAGAAGAGCCTTGAGCAGTTCTCGACCAACGACCACAGGAGCCTCGCAGAGGTCATAAGGTCTATTATCGACGAGGGGCTTCTTCCGAGCCTGTGCACGACATGCTACAGGGTGGGGAGAACTGGCCATGAGTTCACGGACAGGACAATTGCAGGCGAGATGGAGAAGTTCTGCCAGGCGAACGCCGTGCTCACCTTGAAAGAATATCTCCTCGACCATTGCCAGAACGGGTCGAGAGAGGCGCTGCAGAAGGCCATTGACGAAGGCCTCAAGGACGTTGACACTGGCCTCAGAAAGGCGCTCATGGAAAAGCTCGACGAGATCGAGGCCGGGGAACGGGATCTGTTCTTCTGATGAAGATAAGGCTCAACGGTGAGATACGGGAAGTAGAGGACGGGATGACGATCCAATCCCTTCTCGATTCCCTCTCGATAAAGGCGCAGGGCATAGCCATAGACGTAAACCGCGAGATAGTCCCGAAACGGCTATTTGGAGAGACGGCGCTCAAAGACGGGGACGCGGTAGAGATTGTTCGGATGGTGGGCGGCGGGTGATCTCAACCCTTGAAAAAGGTGAGGTTAAAACGAACGGGATTGTAATCAGAATAATTCATTCAGGCTGCTCAAAAAGGTCCAGATGCAAGGCGTCGAGGAGCGAGGAATGAGGCGTACTCTTTCCGTACGCCGCAGTGACGAGCGACGATGGCAACACAGCAGATGGGCCTTTTTCAGCAGCCCGCAGGAGAGCCAAAGGTGGACTCAGTCAAGATCGGCAGATACACATTCAAATCACGCCTCATGGTCGGTACTGGAAAGTATCCGTCCAATGAGATAATGGTCAAGTCCCTCGAGGCATCGGGGGCAGATGTGGTCACTGTAGCTGTGCGCCGGGTAAACCTCGACCGCAGGAGCGAATCCTTACTCGACCATATAGACCTCAAGAGGTATACGCTCCTGCCCAACACCGCGGCATGCTACACGGCCGAGGACGCGATAAGGACAGCTCGGTTGGCGAGAGAAGCGCTCGATACCGACCTTGTCAAGCTCGAGGTCATAGGCGACGAGAGGACGCTCTTCCCGGACAACGAGGCCCTTCTTGAGGCAGCCCGCGTTCTCGTAAAAGAGGGCTTCACGGTCATGCCCTACACCAACGACGACCCGATAATGGCAAAGAAGCTCGAAGAGGCTGGCTGCGCAGCCGTGATGCCTTTGGCCGCGCCGATTGGCTCTGGCCTCGGCATACGCAACCCGTACAACATAAAGATAATACTCGAGACCGTAAAGGTTCCGGTCATAGTTGACGCTGGAGTTGGCACGGCATCCGACGCTGCAATCGCAATGGAGCTCGGCTGTGACGGCCTTCTCATGAATACAGGCATAGCGGGCGCAAAGGACCCTGTCGCAATGGCAAGGGCCATGAACCTCGCTGTAGAGGCCGGGAGGCTCGCATATCTCGCTGGCAGGATAGAAAAGAAGCTCTACGCCACGGCATCGAGCCCGCTTACGGGCCTGGTGGGGTAGCTGGCCAATGCATCCAGTACTCATAGATTTCGGGCCAGTGGCCATACGCTTCTACGGCCTCATGTACGTGGTAGCAATCCTTGTGGGGAGCTACCTCATAAGGAAAGAGGTCGAGAGGAAGGGTATCCCGCTCGTGCCTGACGAGGTGATGAACCTCATCGTATGGACTGTCATCGGCGGCATAATAGGCGCGAGAGCCTATTACGTCCTCTTCAACTGGGGGTATTACGGGGCAAACCCCTCTGAGATACCGGCGGTATGGCACGGCGGCCTTGCCATACACGGCGGCCTTATCGGCGGCATCACTGCCGCCTGGCTCTATTTGAGGAGAAAGTCCGTTCCGTTCTGGAGGATGGCTGACGCTGCGGCTCCGGCCCTGATACTCGGCCAGGCATTCGGCAGGTTCGGCAACTTCATGAACGGGGACGCGCACGGCAGGCCCACTGACATGCCGTGGGGCATCGTATTTCCGCCCGAGTCCATAGCCGGGTCTGAATTCCCTGGCACGCCCCTTCACCCGACGATGCTCTACGAGATGTTCATTAATCTCAGCATATTCGCCTTTCTCTGGTTTGTCCTCAGGAAGAAGGGGCACAAGGACGGCTTCATATTCGTAGCCTATCTTACGCTGTACTCGATTGGCAGGTTCATCGTCGAGCACTTCAGGGCAGACAGCCTCATGATGGATTCGCTCAAGGCAGCGCAGGCAGTGGGCCTGACTATCGCTGCTCTGGGCCTGATCATAATATTCGCAAAGAGGCTATGGAAGGCTTAAAGAGGCTGCCCAGACTTTACCTTATTACCGACGGCTCGGCAGCCTCAAGGGGTGATTTTCTCAGGAAGATAAATGCGGCCTTAAAGGGCGGCGTGCGTATGATACAGCTCCGTGAAAAGGCGCTTTCCGCAAAAGAGCTTCTTGAGCTTGCCAAAGCCGTCCATGAACTTACAGCTATCTACGGCGCAAGGCTCATCATAAACGACAGGGCTGATATAACCTTGCTCTCAGGAGCGGAAGGCGTGCACCTTACGTCAAAGAGCTACTCAGCCTCATCTGCGAGAGAGCTCCTCGGGAAAGACAGCATCATCGGCGTATCGACGCACTCTCTTGATATGGCAGAAGCGGCCGAAATGGACGGCGCTGACTTCGTCACCTTCGGGCCTGTCTTCCATACGCCGTCAAAGGCGGGCTATGGCGAGCCGCTCGGCTTGACTGAGCTTAAAAGAGCAGTTCGCGCCCTCTCAATACCTGTCTACGGGCTCGGCGGCATCAACAGCGGGAACGTGGGGCAGGTATTGAAGGCCGGAGCAGAGGCAGCGGTCATAGGCGCGATAATGGGAAGCCTTGATATCGAGGCAGGCGCAAAAGAGCTTTTGCGGGAATTTGGCCCGGATACGGAATAACG
>CAZDUP010000003.1:15026-17256 GCA_964508625.1 uncultured Thermodesulfobacteriota bacterium | reverse complement strand
AGGAGCAGAGATGACACAGCTTGAGGCTGCCCGCAAGGGCGTGATAACTGAAGAGATGAGGGACGCTGCCGCTTCAGAGGGCGTTGATGCCGAGATCATAAGAAAGGGCATCGAGGAAGGCGTCATCGTAATCAACAGGAATAAGCTCCACCGGTCGATAAAGGGGCTCGCTGTTGGCAGGGGCTTGAGGACCAAGGTCAATGCCAACATAGGCTCTTCCCAGGACAAGGCTGACGTCGAAGAGGAGCTTAAGAAGCTCCGCGTGGCCATAGATGCCGGGGCCGACGCAGTAATGGACCTCTCGACAGGCGGCGACGTCTCTGCCATAAGAAAGGCCGTCATGAATGAATCCAGCGTTGCCATCGGGACCGTGCCAATCTACCAGGCTGCATATGACGCGAGAAAAAAGGGCAAGAGCTTTGTTGAGCTCGAGGCCCAGGAGATGTTCGATTCAATAGAGGCCCACGCCGAGGACGGGGTGGACTTCATAACGGTCCACTGCGGGGTGACGAGGAGCTCTGTCGAGAGGATAAAAAAGGAAGGGCGCATAATGGGCATCGTGAGCAGGGGCGGTGCGCTCACTGCCGAGTGGATGAAGTTCAACAAGAAAGAAAACCCGCTCTACGATGAGTATGACAGGCTCCTCAAGATAGCGAAGAAATACGATATGGTATTGAGCCTCGGTGACGGCCTTCGCCCCGGATGCCTTGCGGACGCGACAGACCGGGGGCAGGTCTATGAGCTGATTACCCTTGGAGAGCTTGCGAAGAAGGCGTTTGAGGCAGGCGTGCAGGTGATGATAGAGGGGCCGGGGCATGTGCCCCTTGACCAGATAGAGGCCAACATACTGCTGCAGAAGAGGCTCTGCAACGGCGCGCCCTTCTATGTGCTCGGGCCGCTGGTCACGGACATAGCGCCGGGCTACGACCACATAACCTCCGCAATAGGCGGGGCAATAGCAGCCTCGGCGGGTGCTGACTTTCTCTGTTACGTCACGCCGAGCGAGCACTTGAGCCTGCCTTCTGTGAATGACGTTCGCGACGGCGTCATCGCATCGCGCATAGCTGCCCACGCGGGCGACATTGCCAAGAAGGCAAAGGGCGCGATGGAGGCTGACATAAGGCTCGCAAAGGCGAGAAAGGCTCTTGACTGGGACTCACAGATACGGCTCTCCATAGACCCGGAGAGGGCGAGGGCAATAAGGGAGACGAGCCCGCCGGAGGACGAATCTGTCTGCACCATGTGCGGGAGCCTCTGCGCGATAAAGATACAGAAGTAGGAGAAAGGCCCGGTATGCGGGCCTTCTTCTTAAAGCCTTTTGCGCGCTGCCGCGCTTTTTTGGGCATAAGGCTTCGCTCACTGCTCCCTCCATCCTCCGCGCTCGCCCCTTATGTCGCCAAGCCCATTCTGGCTTGGCTCCTGCTGACCCGGCTCGCGCGCCCCTCCCCAACCCTATGCTCGCTTCGCGTTATGCATGTGTTGGTCAAAAACAAAAATTAAAAAAGGCGGGCAATCTGCCCGCCTTTTTTCATATCAATATTTTAAACCTGCCTATGCCTCGGCCACCTTCACGCAATTCTTCCCGCTCCACTTGGCCTTGTAAAGGGCATCGTCAGCGTGGTTCACCAGGTCGCCTGAGTTCATGGCCCCCTTCTGCGGGTAGGAGGCGACGCCGACGCTTATTGTCACCCTGTGGTTGACGAGCCCGGCGTATGCGTGGCTCTCAACCATCTCGCGTATCCTCTCGGCCTCCTCGACCGCGCCCTTGACAAGGGTGTGCGGCAGTATGACCGAGAACTCCTCGCCGCCGTAGCGCGCGACTATGTCGGTCTTCCTGACGCCCTTCTTTATGAGGGCGGCTATCTCTTTCAACACCATGTCGCCGACCCTGTGGCCGTAGGTGTCGTTTATCTGCTTGAAGTTGTCTATGTCCATCATTATGAGCGCGAGAGGCGTCTCATAGCGCACCGCCCTCTCAAACTCCTCGTCAAGGCGCGAGTAGAAGAAGTTGTGGTTATAAAGGCTCGTGAGGTGGTCCCTTACGGCCATCTCCTTGAGATAGTCCTTTTCCCTGACGACCTTCTCAAAAAGGCGCGCGTTACGGAGCGCGTGAAATGACGCGTTCGCCACTATCCTGCAGAAGTCTATCTCCTTTTTCGTGAACCCGTTCACCTTCTTGCGCGTGCGGAGAAAGAGCGTGCCCAATACCTCGTCGTTGAAGACGATCGGC
>CAZDUP010000003.1:0-15016 GCA_964508625.1 uncultured Thermodesulfobacteriota bacterium | reverse complement strand
ATGCCCTCAAAGTCCTTTACGCTGTCCTTAACTGGCGACATTATGGGGTTGTTGACTATGTCCTCGAGCGCGAGGGGCGCCTTCGTATTGACGACCTGTTTTATCTCGGGGTACTTGGCCAGGTCGATCTTCAGCTCCCTTACGCCCGGGTCCTCGTGCGAGGCGAGCACGTAGCCTTCGTTCTCCTGGTTAGATATGAGCACGATCGAGCACCTTACGGCCTGCGTCACTCCGGCGACCTTCGCGACTATCGTGCTAAGGACTTCTGAGGGGTCGAGCGAAGCCGCAACGGTGCTCGTAATGTCAAGGATGGTCTCCAAGTTCCTTTTGTCCTCCTCAAGCTCACGGTAGAAATCGCTTATCCTCTGCTGCGCCCTTACCCTCGCGACGAGCTCAGGCTCCTTCACGGGCTTGACGATGAAATCGTCAGCGCCGTTGGCCAGCGAGGTGACTATCGACTCGTTGTCGCCCTTGACCGAGACCATTATGACGGACGGCCTCGGGTGCAGGTCCATCCGCCTTATCTCCTTGCATACGCTGAAGCCGTCCATGCCGGGCATGACGAGGTCAAGGAGTATGACGTTCGGCGCCCATTCGCCTATTATCCTGAGCCCTTCCCTGCCGTTCGCGGCCGAGCGTGTCTCGAAGCCGTTGTTTGCGAGGATCTCCTCAAAAATGGCCTTGTTGGTCGCGCTGTCCTCTATTATAAGGACCCTGTTGCTCATAGCCGTCCCGGTCTCGACCGTCTCTATGCCCATAGCCCGTTTCCCTTTGGCGGCCCGCTCTTCGACGGCCTCTGCCATTCAAATAGCCTTGACAATTCAGGCTCTTTGGCTTACCATCTAATACTTTCATCGCCGACGTAGCTCAGGGGTAGAGCAACTGATTCGTAATCAGTAGGTCGGGGGTTCAAATCCCCCCGTCGGCTCCACTCTTCCCGCAATTTCAGCCGCGAGTCCTGCCGAATGTCTGTTAGATATCCTTTTACGCTTACAAATGTCAAGTCAAATTGTTTGAAAATCATAAGGTTATTTTACTTTTCGGAGCGTACGGAGGGTCGCTTTAGCTGTTTTTGGCCGGGGCTGCATCCACCTGCCCGGGCCAGAAGCGATTCAGGGCTGCGAGCCATCTATTATCGGCAGCAGTGTCTCGGCCGGGGCGTATCCTGGGACAAGCCTGCCATCGGGCATTATGAGCGCTGGGGTGCCGGTGATGCCGAGTTCCTTCGCGAGCTTTATGTTGTCGTCTATCTCTGAGGTCTCGCACTCGGCGGAAGGGAGCTTCTTGCCAGCGAAAGCGTCGTCGAGGAGCTTTACGGTCTTCTGACAGACTATAGCCTTGCTCTTGTCATAGGCGTTCGGGTGCATGGGCAGCGGATACATCTTCATGTAAAAGGCTATGTCGCTCCTCTTGGCCGTTATCTTCTTTATCTCCTCATGCAGCTTGGCGCAGTACGGACAGTCAGGGTCGCTGAAGACTATGACCTTCTTCTCGGCCTTGGGGCTGCCCATTACAACCGAGTTGTCCAGTGGTATCTTCTTCAAGTCTATCTTCTTCGGGCCGAGCTGAGAGAGCTCCGTGAACCTGCCCTCGACAAGGTGCTTCTTGGCATAATCCACGTATATTATGATGAGCTTGTCATCCTGAGAGACCTCCACCTCCCAGAGCCCTTTTATCGCGCTCGGGCGGATCTCCTTTACCTGTGCCTTGAACTGGTCTGCCTTGAGGAGCTTTGCCGCCTCTTCCTTTGTGAGGATGTGGCAGTCCGCGCACTTCGCCGAGCTGTTGGTCGGAGGAAAGGCCTCTGCCGTGCTGCCGAAAGACATGGCAGCGAATGCCAGGGCAAGCATGATCAGGAATCTTTTTTTCATTTCATCTCCTTTTTTATCCCTTTAAACCGAGTACGTCCTGCATGTCATAGAGCCCGTTCGGCCTGTCCATGACCCATACAGCGGCCTTTACAGCCCCTGCGGCAAAGGTGTCCCTTGAGGAGGCCTTATGCGTGAGCTCAATCCTTTCGCCAGGGGCAGCGAATATGATCGTGTGGTCGCCTACGATGTCGCCGGCGCGTATGGTCTGTATGCCTATCTCCTCTGGCCGCCTCTCGCCCATGATGCCCTTTCTCTCGTAGACGGCTACCTTCTCGAGGTCCCTGTTGACCGCAGCGGCTGCGACCTCGGCTATCTTCAAGGCGGTGCCGGATGGCGCGTCCTTCTTGTGCCTGTGGTGTGCCTCTATTATCTCGATATCGTACTCGCTGCCGACTATGCTAGCCGCGTCGTGGACGAGCTTTAAAAGAAGGTTCACGCCCACGGACATGTTGGGCGCCATCACTATCCTCGTGTCCTTTGAAAGCTCCTTTATCTCGTCCCTCTGGTGGAGCGAGAAGCCGGTGGTGCCTATGACAACTGCCCTGCCGTCCCGCACAAGCGAGGGCAGCAGAGCCATCGTTGCCTCGGGCGTGCTGAAGTCTATTACCACGTCCGCCTTTTTGAATGCCCTGTCAGCCTCAGCCATTATCCTTATGCCTGATTTCTCAAGGCCTGCGAGCTCTCCGGCGTCCTTGCCGAGAAAATTTGAATCATCCCTTTCGAGCGCTCCCGCAAGGGTGGTCTTCGGGTGCCGGTCTATGGCGTTTATGATTGCTTTACCCATCCGTCCGGCAGCGCCGGTGACTGCTACGTGTACCAATTCTCAGGCTCCTTTCTGCGCGAGGCCAAATTCTGTCATCACAGAGGCGAGCCTTGCCCTGTTCGCGTCGCTGAGGGGCACGAGCGGAAGACGGAGCTCTTCGCCTATAATGCCCATCATCGCGAGCGCGGTCTTGACCGGCACCGGGTTCGTCTCCATGAACATGGCCCTGTGCAGGGGCTGTAGCCTATAATGGAGCTCCCTGGCCCTGTCCATGTCCCCTGCCCTGAACGCGTTAATCATATCAGACATCATGGCTGGCGCAATGTTCGAAGTCACAGAAATGACGCCGAGGCCGCCTATGGCAAGGAGCGGCAGCGTGGTGAAGTCATCCCCCGAGAGCACGATAAAGCCCTTTTTGGAGAACTCCATGACATCGCTCACCTGCTTCAAATCGCCTGTGGCCTCCTTAACGCCGATGATGTTCTTTATCTCCGAGAGCCTGGCCACTGTCTCGGGCAGCATGTTTACACTGGTGCGGCCCGGCACGTTATAGAGGATAATCGGGATGGAGACAGCCTCGGCCACCTTCCTGTAATGCTCAAAGAGCCCCTGCTGCGTGGGCTTGTTGTAATAGGGCGTTATGAGCAGGGCTGCCTGGGCGCCCGCCTTCTGGGCAGACTTCGTGAGCATTATTGTCTCGTCAGTAGAGTTCGAGCCTGTGCCCGCTATGACAGGGACCCTTTTGCCGGCTATCTCAATGGCGAGCTCTATTACCCTGTTGTGCTCATCGTAGGAAAGGGTGGCTGACTCGCCTGTGGTGCCGCAGGGCACAAGGCCTGAGGTGCCGTTGGCTATCTGGAACTCGATGAGCCTTCTGAAGGCTGCCTCGTCAACGCGGCCGTCCCTAAACGGAGTGACAAGGGCAGTTATTGAACCTTTGAACATTACTCAAATCCTCCTGTTACTTAAACCTCTGCTACGCCCGTAAAGACCTCTTCAGCCGGGCCTGTCATATAGACGTGGTTGTCCTTTTTAGACCATTCTATGTCGAGCCTGCCGCCGCGAAGGAATACGGCAACCTTGCTGCCTGTGTACCCCTTGATTATCGAGGCCACGGCTGCGGCTGACGCGCCAGTGCCGCAAGCGAGCGTTTCCCCGGAGCCGCGCTCCCAGACCCTCATCTTTATCCTGCTCTTTGAGAGGACCTCGATGAACTCGACGTTGGTCTTCTTGGGAAAGAACTTGTTGACCTCTATCATCGGCCCGTACTTCTCGACCGGGAACGAATCGACCTCGTCAACGTATATGACGCAGTGCGGGTTGCCCATCGATACGCAGGTTATCTCAAACGACCTGTCGTTGATGCCTATCTTCCTGTCCACTATCTCGCCCTCGGCCATGGTCGGTATGAGCCTGCCTTCGAGCACTGGCTCGCCCATGTCAACGCGGACGAGCTTGCCCTTTCTCTCTGGCCTTATTACGCCTGCGAGCGTTTCTATGTCCAGGCGGTTCTTTCTTGAGAGCTTGTTGGACCATATGTACTGCGCAAGGCAGCGTATGCCGTTGCCGCACATCTCCACCCTGCCGCCGTCGCTGTTGTAGATGTCCATCCTGAAGTCAGCCTTCTTCGACTCCTTCAGTATCAGGGCCTGGTCAAACCCCACGCCGAACCTGCGGTCAGAGAGCTTCCTTATGGCCCTAATGGTGCCCGATATGTCCTTCTTTCTCGCGTCAACGACTATGAAGTCATTGCCAAGGCCGTGCATCTTGGTGAAGTTTATCTTCATTGGCAGCTTATTTCCTCCTCGCGCCCGAAAGGAGCTTCTCTCCCTTTATGAGGTCGTCGAGGCTCTCCCTCTTCCTTATTACATCAAAGTCGCGGCCAGATACCATGACCTCGGCAGCGCGCGGTCTGGTGTTGTAGTTGCTTGACATCGAAAAGCCGTAGGCGCCCGCGCTCATGACAGCCAGAGCATCTCCCGGCTGCACGTTCGGCAGCTCCCTGTCCTTTGCGAGGAAATCGCCTGACTCGCATATGGGGCCGACGACATCCGCTGTAATAGACCTCTTGCCGTTCTTCTTCACTGCCTTTATGGCATGGAAAGAGCCATAGAGGCTGGGACGCGCAAGGTCGTTCATGGCCGCGTCGACGATGACGAAGTTCTTCTTCGAGCCCTTTTTCGTGTACACGACAGAGGTTGCGAGTATGCCCGCGTTGCCGACCATCGACCTTCCGGGCTCGAATATGAGCGTCACGCCAAGTCCCTTTGTGCCCTTTATGATGGCCTCTCCGTATTTGCTCGGATGCGGAGGCTCCTCGGTGTCGTAGGTGATGCCGAGGCCGCCGCCCATGTCCAGGTACTTTATGTCAACGCCCTGTGCCCGGAGCTCTTTCAGCATGCCGGTCACCCTCTTGAGCGCGTCCACAAAGGGGCCCATCTTCGTTATCTGGGAGCCGATGTGGCAGTCTATGCCAATGGGGTTTACGTTTTTGAGGTTCTTCCTTGCGTAGACGTATTCCTTCAGGGCCTCGCCTGCCTCTATGCCGAACTTGTTCTTCTTGAGGCCCGTGGAGATATACGGGTGGGTCTTGGGGTCAACGTCAGGGTTTACCCTTATGGCCACACCTGCCTTTTTCCTGAGCCTGCCAGCTATCCTGTCTATTGCGCGGAGCTCCTGGGGAGATTCCACGTTGAACAAAAGTATGCGGCTCTTTAGCGCGTACTCGATCTCGTCCTCTCTCTTGCCGACGCCGGAAAATACTATCTTCCCAGGGTCTGCCCCAGCCTTCAATGCCCTGAAGAGCTCCCCTGCCGAGACTATGTCTATGCCGATGGCTTCAGCAGCTATGGTGTTCTGTATCTTAATGTTCGTTTTGGGCTTTATGGTGTAGCAGATGAGATGGGGCACGCCTGCGAACGCCTCGTCATATGCGTTGAAGTGGCGCCTCAATGTCTTCTGGCTGTAGATGTATACGGGCGTGCCTACCTCGTTGATTATCTTCTCAACCGGTACGCCCTCAGCGTAAAACTTGGAGCCTCTGTAGTCGAAAAAGTGCATCTGCGGTGTCCTCCGAAACGTGGTGAAAAAGTTATTTTACAATAAGACGGGTATGGTTCAAAGAAATTTGAATCTGAATTGATTTCAGCAACATTTAGGCTGCTCAAAAAGGTCCAGATGCGAGGCCCCGGTTAAATCGGGGAGCGACGAACGAGGGCGTACTCTTTGCCGTACGCCGCAGTGAGGAGCGACGATGACAAGGCAGATGGGCCTTTTTCAGCAGCCTTATTACTTCCCGTAATGCTCGGCCCTCTCAGGCGGCAAGGGCGGGCCTTTTTTGCCGCAGGAGGCAGCGCCTGCCGCGACCATCACCAGAAGCGTGAGGATGACAAGGTACCTCATCATCTGCCTCCCTTTTTAAGCTCCTGCTTTACAGCCGCGAGCCTCTTTTTTACAGTGGCAACGGCCGTGCCGCCGTAGACCTTGCGCGTATTGAGCGACCTTTCTATCGACACCGCACCCCTTATATCCCGCTCGAACATGGGCGATAGCGCCTTCCATTCCCGAATATCGAGCTCTTCGAGGGTCTTCTCTTTTTTTATGCAGTATGCCACGGCCCTGCCAGCGACCTCATGCGCCTCCCTGAAGGGCATGCCCTTTCTCGCAAGGTAGTCTGCCGCGTCCGTAGCGTTGAGAAAGCCAGCGCCGGTTGCCCTCTTCATCTTTGCGGCGTTCACCCGCATCGTGCGGAGCATGGGCGGATAGACCATGAGAACGTCTTTCAGCGTGTCTATGGCATCGAAGAGCGGCTCCTTATCCTCCTGCATGTCTTTATTATATGCAAGGGGCAGCGACTTCATGGTCGTGAGGAGCCCAACGAGGCTGCCGTATACCCTGCCTGTCTTGCCCCTCGTGAGCTCCGCGATATCCGGGTTCTTCTTCTGCGGCATTATCGAAGAGCCTGTGGAGAAGGCGTCCGATAATTCGATGAAGCCGAACTCCTGGGAGGACCAGAGTATGACCTCTTCAGAAAGCCTCGAGAGGTGCATCATTATAATAGAAGCGGCTGAGAGGAACTCTACGCAGAAGTCCCTGTCGCTCACAGAATCGAGGCTGTTCTCCGTCACCCTTGAAAACCCGAGAAGGCGCGCACCGAGCTTCCTGTCCAGTTGATACGGGCTTCCGGCGAGCGCGCCAGCGCCGAGCGGCATCTCATCTATGCGCTCAAGGCAGTCAGCAAGCCTGCCAGCGTCCCTTTTGAGCATCTCGTAATATGCAAGGAGGTGGTGCGAAAGAAGAACCGGCTGCGCCCTCTGCAGATGGGTATAGCCGGGCATTATGCTCTCCATGTTTGCCTCGGCGACATCCACAAGGGCCAACCTGAACCCATGCAGCAGTGCTATTATTTCAGATATCTCGTCCTTGAGGTAGAGCCTGATATCGAGCGCGACCTGGTCGTTCCTGCTCCTGCCAGTATGGAGCTTGCCGCCAAGGGGGCCTATTTTTTGGGTAAGGCGGGACTCCACTGCCATGTGGATGTCTTCCAAATCAGCCGTGAGCTTGAGCTTCCCGGCCTCTATTTCCTTTTCAACTTCCTTGAGACCCTTTATTATCCGGGCCGCCTCGCTCTTTTTAAGTATACCTGCCCGCGCCAGCACCTGGGCGTGCGCAATAGAGCCCTTTATGTCGTGCCTGAAAAGGCGCCTGTCAAAGCCTATGGAGGCGTTCATCTCCTCGACGAGCTTGTCGGTCTTCTCCTTGAACCTTCCTGACCAGGCCTTCTTCACTTATCCAACCCCTCCATTATAGCGGCGTAAAGAAGCGGCACCATTATCTCGTGGTGGCCTGTTAGCCTGTAGCCTTTGCCGCCGCCCATTGTGGGCCTCCTCACCACATTGGTAAGCGGCCTGTAGTGCTGTATGAAGTCCATGTTCACGGTCGAGAAGTTCTTTACGTCGTGACCGAGATTCCTTACAAGAGTTATGGCCTTCAAGAAGACCTCTGGCAGTATGACGGCAGAGCCGATATTGAGGTATATGCCGCCTTCGAGAGAGGCAACTACAGATGAGAATATCCGGAAGTCCACGATGGAGGCTTCTCCAGTGGCCTTGCCGTCCATCTGCGGGTGTATATGGAGGATGTCTGTACCCAGAGCGACATGGACCGTCACCGGTATGCCGAGCCTTGCGCCTGCCGCGATTATGCTCTTGTCCCTATGGGGGAAGCGCGAAGAGGCTATCATCTCGCCGACTGCCCTGCCCAGGCCCTTTTTATAACCCTTCTTTATTGCCTGGTTCAAAATCCTGCCAGTCTCCTCTGCCATTCCGAAGGTGCCGCCGCCGAGCTCGGCGTCAACGTCCTCCGAGGTGCAGCCCGCATATGCGGATTCAAAGTCATGCACAACGCACGCGCCGTTCATGGCGATGGACGTTATGACGCCCCGCTCCATCAGGTCTATTATCAAGGGAGAGAGGCCGACCTTTATGACGTGCGCGCCCATGCCGAGGGCCACGGTCTTGCCGTCCTTGTGAGCATGGACTACCCGTGAGGCGACCTCCAAGAGGTCCTTTGCCGCGAGTATGTTCGGGAGGCTCGAGAGGAAATCAGAGAAGGAAGCGCCCTTTTTGACAGGGGAGGCGAAGTCGCCGACGCTCACCTTGCTCTTTCTCTGACGAATCGAGTATGTCTTGAGGCCCTTGGAGGAGATGGGTTTGAACTTCATCAGGGGCGCGCCTTACACCTTCTGGAAGAGCATATGGTCTACGAGCTCGCAGACGACGTGGCCGAAGGTGATGTGCACCTCCTGTATCCTCGCCGTCCTCTTCGCGTCTACATTGATGAAGACGTCTCCCTTGCCCGCGATAAGCCCGCCGCCCTTGCCCGTGAGAACGATGACCTTCATGCCAGCTGCCTCGGCTGCCTCGATTGCCTTGACAATGTTCTGCGAGTTGCCGCTCGTGGTGATGGCAAGGAGCACGTCCTCAGGCCTTCCCAGTGCGCGTATCTGCTTTGAGAATATCTGGTCAAAGGAGTAGTCATTTCCAATGCTCGTGATGTTGGATGAATCGGTAGTCAGTGCGATGGCCGGAAGGGGCGGCCTCTCTATCTCGAACCTGTTTACGAACTCGGCTGCAAGGTGCTGCGCGTCTCCCGCAGAGCCGCCGTTGCCGGCTATGAGGAGCTTTCCGCCCTTCTTGAACGCCTCTGCCACAAGCTCGGCTGAACGCACTATCCTCGCTACGTTCTCGGGCGTAAGAAAGCGCTCCTTGGCCTCTATGCTCTCGGCGAACGACCTTGAGACTATATCGTTTTTCATTGTCCTCACCCGGATGGAGCAGATGGGTACTTAGATGAGACAATATTATCTTCTGGGTACTCCGGAGTCAAGGGGAATTGAAGGGAAACAGGCACTTGGGAGGGCTCGGAGCTGGTGAAAAAAAATGCGGGTTTGACGCGGCCTCTTCAAAGTCCTTTTGCGCGCTGCCGCGCGCTTCCGGGCATAAGGCTCGCTCGCTTTCTGCCTCCATCCGCCGCGCTCGCCCCTTATTTCGTTCGGCCTTCGGCCTCTCTCCTTCTGCCTCGGCTCGCGCGCCCCTCCCCCATCCCTATGCTCGCAGACGCCTTATGCCCCAATTTGTTTTAAAGGACAAAAACATCAAATGAGAAACTTCCCGTTCCTCTGAATGGCCTTGCCGTCGAGGTATATTGCCCCGCCCCTTCTCAGGTCTTTTATCATGTCCCAGTGTATGGCGGATATGTTCTTGCCTCCGGCAGACTCGTACGACCTGCCGACCGCGAGGTGAACGGTGCCGCCTATCTTCTCGTCAAACAGGATGTCCTTGGTGAACTTCTGTATCCCGTAATTGACGCCTATGCCCAGCTCTCCCAAAAAGCGCGCGCCCTTGTCAGTGTCGAGCATGGCTATGAGGAAGTCCTCGTTCTTATCTGCGCTGGCCGCTACGACCTTTCCGCGCCTGAACCTCAGGCGTATGCCCGTTACCTCCCGGCCCTGGTATATGGCGGGCATCTCATAGTAGATATAGCCCTCGGCGCTGTCCTCCTCAGGGGAGAGGAAGACCTCTCCGTCCGGCATATTCCTCTCGCCGAAGCAGGGGATCGCCTTCCTGCCCCGTATGCCAATGGTGAGGTCAGTGTCCTCGCCGACTATCCTCACCTTGTTCGCCCTGTCGAGCGCTGCCTTCAACTTCATCTCTTCTTTCTTGACCTTGTTCCAATCGATATTGGTGGCGCTGTACACGAAGCTCTCATACTCCTCGAGGCTCATGTCAGCCTCTGAGGCGAGGCCGTGCGTGGGGAAGTTGCAGAGTATCCATCTCTTCCTGTTTACTATCTCCTCGCTTATGGGCCGGAGCACCTTTGTCCTCTCCCCGACCTTCTTCGGGTCCACGTTCGAGAGAGCCTTCTTATTGGCTGCGGCCCGGATATTGACAAAGCAGTCCACGTTCTTGGCCTCAAAGAGCTTTGTCGAGGGAAAGAAGGCTATCTGCTCTTTAGTGGCGGTATCGAAGAATATGTTCGATGTCTCCTCAAAGCCGATGCTCGTGAGCGGGTGTCCGCCTGCCTTCAACACCTCCCTGAAGACCTCAAGCACGAGGGGCTTCGCAAGCTCTGTTGATGCTGCAATGAGGACAACGTCGCCCTTTTTAACCCGTATGGAATGCCTTACAAGGATCGAGGCTAATTTTTTGATGCGCGGGTCTGCCATCTATGGGACCTCCGGATAAGATATTTCTTTTCTCTACATTAACTCTATCAAATTTTTCTTTCATGCCTACATAGAACTGTAACAAAATTCAGGCTGCTCAAAAAGGTCCAGATGCGAGGCATCGAGAAGCGACGAATGAGGCGTACTCTTTGACGTACGCCGCAGTGAGGAGCGACGAGACAACAAAGCAGATGGGCCTTTTTCAGCAGCCGGTCAGCTCATATGGAATTTGTCGTTAAGGACCCGCCTCAACCTCGGGCCGTAGACCATGTCGAATACATGCTCCTTGCCAGGAAAGAGCTTCAAGGCGAACTCCCTCAGGGCCGCAACGTGCCTTGATGCCTCCTCTGCCGTCATCTCCGGGCTTCCTATGATGAGCATGACGGTAAAGTCCACCATCCTTCTCAAGTGGCGTATCTTCCTGTCCTCTTCCTTTAATTCCTGCTCTGTCGGCAGCCTCTGTCCTTCGGTCATTGGCAGCACCTCTAAAGTTGGGCATAGAGCGCGCCCTGCCGCGTCCCCTGCTCTTTCATGAGCCCTCTTATCTTCTCTATCACCTCGAACTTGCTCCTGCCCCAGACAGGGGCAACGAGGAACTGCCTCGGCACGTCTCCGCAGAGCCTGTGTATGATTATATCGCCCCTCAGGCGCTCAATGCATTTTACCACCACGGACGCGTACTCTTCAAGGCAGAGGGTCTTTACCTCTCCCTTCTTCCAGAGCCCTTCCAGAGCCGTTCCCTTCACTATCTGGAGCTGGTGGAACTTTATTCCATTTATCGGCAGGCCGTTGAGAAAGCTTATTGTGGAGAGGGCGTCCTCCTCTCCCTCACCGGGCAGGCCAATTATTATATGGGCGCAGACCTCTATACCCTTTTGCGCCGCCCTATTTGCAGCATCCTCGAAGTCAGCCCTTGTATGCCCCCTGTTCATGCTCGCGAGCGTCGCGTCATTGGCTGACTGCAAGCCCAGCTCAAGCCAGAGGTGTTTTTTTGTCTTGAGCCAGCAGAGGAGATCGAGCACATCATCGCTTAAGCAATCCGGCCTTGTCGAGACGGCTATTGCCGCTACGTCAGGGATAAGGGCCTGCTCGTAGAGTTTTTTCAATTCCTCTACTGGCGCGTGCGTGTTCGTATTGACCTGAAAATAGGCGATGAATTTTTCGGCCTTATGGCGAGCTCTCACGTATTCGATACCGGTTAGTAGCTGCTCCCTGATTTCCGACTCCGGGACATGCTCTTTTGGAAGGAGCGTCGATGACGAGCAGTAGGCGCAGCCGCCTGTACCCTTTGTGCCGTCCCTGTTCGGGCACGAGAGGCCGGGGTCGAGCGTGACCTTGAAGACCTTGCAGCCGAAGAGGGATTTGAGATGGTTTGAAAGGGAGTTGTAAAGTTCAGGCATAATCTTAAAAAAACGTATGGTGCACTGTGCGCACCATATATAAACCCCCTCATTCTGGGCGTGTTCAATTTCACAAATTGGACCCGAAAATTTATAGGGCCACTTACGAAGAATCGGGTTCAGGGTGCAACCCTGAACCTGCCATAGGGAAGGAACCTCGATTACGGACTCGTGTGAAAGAGCCTCTTTGCGCGCTGCCGCGCGCTTCTGCATAAGGCTACGTTCGCTGTCTACCTCCTGCCTCCGCGCTCGCTCCTTCTGCCTCGGCTCGCGCGCCCCTCCCCCAACCTTATGCTCACTTCGCCTCGCGCTGTGATTGTTTAAAGACAAAAAGCTTTTTCTATTCGCTCGCTTCAGGCTGCTCAAAAAGGTCCAGATGCGAGGCGGCGAGGAGCGAGGAATGAGGCGTACTCTTCATGTACGCCGCAGTGACGAGCGACGAGACAACAAAGCAGATGGGCCTTTTTCAGCAGCCTGGTTCAATGCAGCCCTTCTACCTTCCTCACCAGCTCCGCAGCCCACGACGATACCTTCTCGCCGTTCTTGAAGATGAAGCCGCGACTCCTGTAATGGTAATCCGATACTTTCACGAGGTACTCTATGCCGGATATCTGGCCGTCTTCCGATGAGATGGTCGATATTATAGAGTCGTCCACTATGACGAAGAGGCCGGTTAGCTTGCCGAGGGGGTTCGAGGATGTCCAGCCCGTGTAGTCTTTTCCTTCCTCAAAGGGCCTTATATCGTAATTGTTCTCTATCTCCTGCCCATTGAGCCTCATGACGCCCAGGCTCTTCCAAAGCTCCTTGCCGTGGATCACCCGCGCGCTTCCCTCTACCGGCACGGCGTTGCCGAACTGGTCGAAGTACTCTCCTGTCGCCATCCAGTAGCCCTCTTCCATAAGGAACGTATGTCTTACCTTCATTGACAACCCTCTCGGCCAGGCAGCCCCGGCTTCACGACCACGCTCTTGTATTCCTTTACAGTCACCATGCCCGGTTTTGCGCCCCTGGGCTTCTTCACATTTCTGGCCTCTGTGTATATTACCTCGACCTTGCCCGCGTTCGCGGCCTTGCTGTAGAAGGCAGCGACAGAGGCTGCCTCTTCTATGGTCTTCTTCGTAAGCTCAGTTGCCCTTCCCGCTGTCTTTATAAGCGAATGCGAGCCGGGCTGCCCCTTCACATGGAACCAGATGTCCTCGCCTGATGCATACCTGGAGACGAGGAGGTCGTTGCCTGTGCCGGATTTTCCGCAGAGTATCTCAAAGCCCTCGGACGAGGTGAACCTGCGAACAGGCTCTGCCCTCGGCTCTTCCTTTTTCTCAGTTCTCTCCATCTTTTTAAGATACCCTCCCAATGCAAGCTCTGCTTCGACCTCATCGAGGTCTGGAATGGTCTCAGCAGCCTCTATATCATATTTGAGCGTCTCTATGTACTCCAACTCCTGCTCGACAGAGGGTATGCGCTCCTTCAATAGCTCAAGCGCCTTCTTGCCCTTTCGGGCGCGCTTGAAGTACCTCTCAACATTCTCTTTGGGGCCAAGCCGCTCGTCCATACTCACCCTTACCATTGCTGGAGGGTCAAGCGTGTAGTCCATTACCTCCGCCTCTTTTACGCCTTTCTTGAGTAGATGGAAGTTGGAGGCAAGGAGCTCGCCTGTCTTATAGTTCCCGACCTCTGTCGCTGCCTTTGCCTTGTCCCCTTCGAGGTTCGCGAGCTTTCGCTTGAGCTTCTTTTCAGCTTCTGTTGCGGCCTTCCTGAGATGAGACCTTCTCTCCGAAAGCTCCTCCCCGTCAACAAGCCCTGAGTAGAAGCTGTCAACCGCTTTCATCCAGCTCTCGCCATCTCTTCTTTCCACCACCTCTTCCTTCAGGGCCGGGGCTGGCGGAAGGGGGTCGAGCCTGAGGCCCGGGGCGACCGCCCTCATCGAAGCCTCTGGCTGGAAATACCTGAGGGCGTCGAGTATCATGCCCTCCCTGTCAATCAATATGATGTTGGCCGACTTGCCAGTAAGCTCGGCAATGAGCCTCAACTCTTCCTTATTTCCTTCGGCGTTCTTCTTTATGAGGTCAATGGAAACTATACGCTCGAGGTCTTTCTGGGTAATGGCTTCAATCCGCGCGTTTGTTATCCATTTACGCAGAAAGGCGCAAAACCGCAGCGGCGCAGGAGGGTTCCTGTAATCCCTGCCAGTCATATGAATGCGGGAGAGCCTGTGATGGGCAGATATGATGAGGCGCTCTTCCCTGCCCCTGACGAATATCTTTAATATGACATTGCGCTCATCAGGCTGGTGGACCTTTGAGACTATGCCGCCGGAGAGCCCAATGTTGAGCTCAACGACCACTTCCCTTAACAGTAGCGGACCCATTGTCCGCAGATTATAACACCTTATCAAAGCCCGCTGGAAGGCCTCCTTATAATGGGGCCTACGGCCACTTTTTGATTGGATACTGTATACAAGAAGCAGCTTGACAACCGAGTAGCAGTTGTTATATTATCATCAACAAATTACAATCAGATTTCTTTTTCAGTGGATTGACCCGTTCTGCCCCTGGTCTGCGGCTTTCAGGGCAGCCCTACCCGTCTTAAATTCTCTTACCAGGTCCTTTAGGACCGGAGGTACTTGGCGATGGATAAAAAAGATAAGGGCCTGACCAGCCCGGCGGCCATAGAGAACAAGGCTGCTGCCCAGACATCGAGGCGCGGCTTTCTCTCAAAAGCGATAGTTGCCGGTGTCGCTGTCACGGCGACCGCCGGGATAGCGAAGAAGACGAGCGAAGTCCTTTTGAAGGAGGACTTCCAGAAGGCATACCTGAAGGACGTGCTCTCAGGGGACAACGTGCTCGCCTCCAGGCAATACGTGCTCATGAGCAAGGAGGAGAAGGCAGAGCTTCTGAAGCGCCTTTTCCAGTTCCACAAGAAGCCCGAAGCCTGATAACACCTCAAATTGCTTGAATTTTTCCGGCCAAGGCCGGAGCTTCCATCCTCTGGAGGGCTAAAGTGTCTGACATAAAGGACAAAGACAGAAAAGGCGCTCAAACGGCTCCTGACGAAAAGTCCCGCCGCGAATTCCTGGGCGATGCCGCTGGCGGCGCGCTTACTGCCGCTGCTATCGCAGGCGCGGGCGCGCTCCTTGCCAACTCGGACGAGGCCCACGCAAAGGCGACTTGGGGCGAGTGGTTCCAGAAGAACTACCGCCTCATGACCGACGAAGAGAAGAAAGAGTCGATAGCCCGCCTCGAGAAGAGGTATACAG
>CAZDUP010000002.1:0-25775 GCA_964508625.1 uncultured Thermodesulfobacteriota bacterium | reverse complement strand
TCCGGGCTTGATGACGACAGGACCACCTTCGAGTCCGCGAAACCGAACTTTACGCCCTTTATCTTGTCCGTAGAAAGTATGGATACCCTCTTCAAAGACGAAAGGAGCTCGTCCCTCGAGGCGATGGCCTCCTTGTCATTGTCCTTGGGTATGACCCTCCTGTAATCAGGGAACTCACCCTCAAGGAGCCTCACGATAACTACCGTATTGTCCCTTTTCATTATCGCGTTCTTCTGGGTTATGCCCAGAAAGAAGCTCCCTTCCTTCTCGTCGAGGACCTTCTTCATCTCCATCACGCCTTTTCTCGGCAGCAGGACGCCCTCTTTCTGTCCCTTGGCAATATTATCTCCGCTCCGCACAACAAGGGCGAGCCTGTGGCCGTCTGTGGCCACCATCTTTATCCTGCCCTCTTCCCTTTCAAGCAGAAAGCCGTTGATGTTGTACCTGGTCTCGTCGGTCGATACCGCGAAGGAGGTCTTGTCTATCATCTCCCGCAGGGCCTCTCCGTCTATCGCCTCCAATACACCCTCCTCAACAGCAGGGAATACCGGAAAGTCCTTTGCAGGAAGGCCCATGACGTTGAACCTGGCCTTGCCGGCCTTCAACGTTATCTTGTCGTCCTTGCCGGAAGTCACGTCTATCTTGTCACCTGGAAGCTCCTTTGCTATCTCAAAGAGCTTTCTCGCGTTGACCGTCACAGACCCGTCCTCTCCGACCCCTGCCGGGGCAGAGTCCTTTATGAAGACCTCAAGGTCCGTTGCCATCACGTTGACTTTGCCGTTTGCGGCGTCCAGAAGGACATTCGCGAGGATCGGCATGGTGTTCCTCTTCTCCACAATGCCCTGTATCCTCTGGAGCACCTTTATGAAGTCATGCTTGGAGATAGTGAACTTCATCATCTTCTCCTATAAAAGAATTTAAATACTTAGTAGTAGATAGTAGTAGGGGCTGTTGGTATGTTGATAACACGACAACCCCGCAAAACTCAAATCAAATAGGCCAGGCTTCCCTGTTGATATATCCAGCCCCCAGCGCACAATGTCAACACCATCAAAAAACTTTCCACACCCCGTACCTACTTACCAACACCCCCAAGCCCGAATGTTGGTAAGGCTGTTGAATCTGTAAAAAGGTTTCCCTCAAGAAAGCCTTCCGTCACCTTATCCCTATATTCTGCTTAAGGGAGCGTACGGCCTGTTTGATCTCGGAGTTCTCCTTAAGTTCCCGTTCTATCTTTCGGCAGGCGTGTATGGCGGTGGAGTGGTCTTTGCCGCCAAATGACGAGCCGATTTCCGGGAACGAGAAGCCGCCGAACTCTCTTGCCATGTACATGGCAATCTGCCGTGGGAGCGCGATGTTCTTGTGTCTTTTCTTGCTTTTTAGCTCCGAGAACTTTATGTCATAGAACGAGGCGACGGCCTTTTGTATTTCATCTATGGTGACGACCTTATCCTCTTTTTCCTTTACGAGGTGCTTGAGGGCGTCCTTTGCCATGTTGAGGTCGATGTCCCTGTTGGTGAGGCTCGAGACAGCGATTATGCGGTTCAAAAAGCCTTCGAGTTCCCTTACGTTCGAGCCGCTAATCTCGGCGAGCCAGCCGGCAACGTCGTCTGCGAGGCGCACGCCTTCGACCTTCGCCTTTTTGCGCAGGATGGCTATCTTGGTCTCCATGTCCGGCGGCTGGATGTCCGCGACCAGGCCCCATTCAAAGCGCGAGCGGAGCCTTTCTTCGAGGCCGTCGAGGTCTTTGGGGAACTTATCGCTCGTGACGACTATCTGCTTGTGGTTCTCGTAAAGAGTGTTGAAGGTATGGAAGAACTCTTCCTGCGTGCCTTCCTTACCTGCCCAGAACTGTATGTCGTCGATGAGAAGGACGTCCACGTTGCGGAAGCGGCTCCTGAATTCGCTCATCTTCTGGCGGCTTACGTAATTGATGAAATCGTTCACGAAGCGCTCTGAGGTGTAATAGCAGACCTTGGCGCCGGGGTTTGACTGCAGGACCTTCTGGCCTATTGCCTGCAGGAGGTGCGTCTTTCCCAGGCCCACGCAGCCGTAGATGAAAAGAGGGTTATACTTGCTGCCCAGGTGGTTTGCGGCGGCCGAGCATGCGGCGTGAGCGAACTCGTTTGCCTTGCCAACGACAAAGTTCTCGAAGGTGTACTTGGGGTTCAGGTTGAGGCCCGCCTGCTTGGGGGCCTTGCTCGATTCCTTTTCCCTTTTTTTGGGTGCTGCCGGGGCCTCTGGCTCGTCTCCTATCTTCCAGGAGATGGAGATATCCTTCTTCGAGGCCTTGCGGAGCACCTCTTCGATCAAGGGGAGGTAATGCTCCCTTATCCATTCGAGGAAAAAGCGGTTCGGCACCTCGAGCTCGAGGAGATTGGAGCCGTTGCCAGAAGCCTTAATTGGCTTGAACCAGGTTGCGATGTGCTGGGGACTGACGTGGGCAGAGACGATTGAAAGGCAGCTTTTCCAGATAGCTTCGGAATCCATTATGCACCAAGGGCTCCGGCTGTCTGGGGAGGAACTGGATAGCGCGACTGACTACTACCAGAACGCATCACTGCCGGAAGATATTCACAGAGTTATTCACAGATGTTGATAACTGGGGTCTTTTAGTAGGGAGCCAATTTATCAGAGTGGTCCCCGGATTTCAAGGCTTTTGAGAGGAAAAAAGGAATAATTTTGAAAAGAAATATTTTGATATAGATTACGGGCACTTGGGTCCAGAGCGGCCTTGGGCGCCGCATTTTTTGTGCGCGCAGGGCACCTTCCGGAGCAGCCTTGTTCAAGGATAGAGGCCGCGGGTCTCCACCGCCTCAGCCACCCTTTTTACGCCAAGGACCATTGCAGCGGTCCTCATGTCTATTTTCCTTGATGAGGATATGGCAGCTGTCTCCCTGAAGGCCCTTTTCATGATGGTCGTAAGGCGCTCATCCACCTCTGCCTCATCCCAGAAAAACCTCTGGAGGTCCTGCACCCATTCGAAGTAGGAGACGACCACGCCGCCCGCGTTGGCGAGTATGTCGGGGATGATGAATACGCCCTTTGAGGTAAGGAGCTCATCCGCCTCTGCCGTAAGCGGCGTATTTGCGCCCTCGGCTATGATGCGGGCCTTTACAGAGGATGCGTTGGAGCCGTTTATCTGGTTTTCAAGGGCAGCGGGAATGAGCACGTCTGTCTCTATGGAGATGAGCTCGTCCATTGTGAGGTCTTCGCCGCCCTTGAAGCCGTGGACCGTATCTGCCGCGCGCTTGTGTCTCGAGACCTCGTCCACGTCAAGGCCCTGAGGGTTGTATGTGGCGCCCTTTGAGTCGGCAAGGCCGATTATCTTCGCGCCAGCGTCCGAAAGTATCTTGGCCGCGTTGTAGCCGACCTTGCCAAAGCCCAGGATAGAAACAGTGAGGCCGTCCATCTTCATATTGAGGTGTTTCAAGGCCTCGATAACGGTGATGACGAGGCCAAAGGAGGTTGCCTTGCCCCTGCCGAGCGAGCCTCCGAGAGAGACGGGCTTTCCGGTGACAACGCCCGGCACAGAGTAGCCCTTCATCATCGAATAGGTGTCCATCATCCAGGCCATGATCTGCTCGTCGGTATAGACGTCAGGGGCCGGTATATCCGACTCAGGGCCTATGAGCAGGCCTATCTCGTAGGTATATCTCCTGGTGAGGCGTTCGAGCTCGTCTCTGCTCATAATGGTCGGGTCGCATGCCACGCCGCCCTTTGCGCCGCCGAACGGAATATCGACCACGGCGCATTTCCATGTCATGAGAGCAGCAAGCGCCGTTATCTCGTCGAGGTTGACCCTGGGGTGGAACCTTATGCCGCCCTTGGCAGGGCCGCGCGCAAAGTCGTACTGTACGCGAAAGCCTTCAAAAAAGCTAACGGACCCGTCATCCATCTTTACAGGGACCGAGACGAGGAGAGAGCGCCTTGGCGTGCGGAGCCTCTTCATGATGCCTTGCGGAAGCAAAAGGTGGTTGTTCGCCTTCTCAAGGGAGAGGAGCACGTTGTCGAATACGCCAGCCATAGGTCTCCTTTTAAAGGTATTTATTATCTGGCACGCTTGGGCTCCAATAGACTATTTACCGTCATCGGGCATTGTGTCAAGTGGCTCGCCCGCATCCTGCGGCACAACTACAGCATCAGCGGGCTCGCCGGATATCTCGGCCGGCGCAGCGGGCGGGGTCACAGGCTCCACAGGCTCTATCTGCGCTGGCGCAGGGGGAGTAGGCGGCTCAACGACCTCCGGGGTCTGCTGGTTGAACCAGTAGGTCCCTATCAGCGAGCCTGCGGCGAGGCCCACGGCGAGCATAACTATTATCCAGAATATGAGACGCAGGAGCCCCCTTTTCCGGGGCTTTTCGATTTCGGCGGTCTTTTCAACCGGAGACATTACCTCGGGTGCTGGCGCCTCTTTTTCAGTGGGCAGGGCCTGCTTCTCGACAGGAGCCTGAGCCTTGACAGGCGTTGGCGCTTGCTCTGGTCTTTCCCCGGCCATCTTCTCCTGAGGGGCTTTCTCCTCAACAGGCGCCTGGAAGGAGAAGTCCTCGTAGTCTATTTCTATGACATCCTGCAATGGAGTCTCAAAGGCAGGCTCTTCCTCCTGCTCCATTGCAGGCAGGGCTGTTGCCCTCATCCTGTCAAGGACAGCAGAGGCCTCCTTCAAAAGCGCTGCCGGCAGGCCGCCGGTCTTGCCGAATATGCTCGCGCCCTCAATGCCTGCAGCACCCTCAGGCGCGCGGGAGGAGATGAGCGAGGCTGCTTCATTCACTGAGAACAGGCCGAGAGAGAGCCTCACGGCAAGCCTCTCATCGAGCTCCTTGAAATCAGGGGATTTAAGCCTCTCCGAGAGGCCGGGTGCCGAGAATAGGACTATCTGCAGGGTCTTGAGCCTCGTGAGGTACTGGACGAGCTTCAAGCACCCGGGGGAGAGCGTATGCGCCTCGTCGATTACTATTACGCTCTGCCCGCCCTGGATCTTGTTCTGGGAGACCCTCATTCCGAGGTTCAGGAGCTGTTCCTTTACGGTGGGCGCATCGCTCGGCGAGCCGACCGCCGAGTTTATCTCTTTTATAAGCTCTATCTCCCTTGAAGGCGGCTTTGTCATCACGGCAGCGAGGACCTTGTCCGAAGAGAGCCTTTTTAGGAGCTCCAATAAGAGCGTCGTCTTGCCCGAGCCTTCCGCCTCCTCGATGAGGACCGGCCCCGTATGCTTCCTCACTGCCTTGAGAAGCGCTTCAAGCGCAGCTGCCTGCCCGGTTGAGAGAAGGGGTTCAGAAGGATAGAGACTGAACGGGTCAGCGCTATCGCCGTTCATCTCGATCCTTTTGAGCTCAGAGAGGGCCTCCGTATTCCACGCGTTCCTCTGCAACGCGCCTGCAAAGGCCTTTTTGGCAAGCGCGGCCTTGCCCTGGGCAAGGAGTATCCTGCCGAGGAAGAACCAGGCGCTGTCGAGGTCGTTGTTGAGGTCTATGGAGTCCTTGATGAGCTTTTCAGCCTCCGCGATCCTCGTCGGGTCGTCATTGTACATGGCCCATCCGAGATGGGCCCAGTACTCGCCCTCGCCAGGGGAGAGGTCCGTTATCTCGCCAAGTATCTCCATGGCCTGCCGGAAGTCCTTTTTCTGAAGGGAGGTCTTTGCCTTCATGAAAAGGAGCTCGGCATTGAGCTTCGAGTCGACCTGCGCTTCGGGCGGATTTGTTGACCCGGACTCTTCAACGCTCATCTCGGCCGTTCTCGACCCGGCCGCTTCCGAATCGGTCAGAAAGCCGGTCAAGATAAGGCTCAAAGCTATGGAGAGCGCCCTGTGTCGCAAAAGGTCGGATGCGGAGAGCGCGTCCTCGAGCGAGGCCTCTGTGGAGAGCGATTCTATGAACCTCTTCTCCTGGAGGTTCAGCTTGAAGTCGTCGAGCCTGTACGGGCTGCTTTCAGATAAAAAGAGCTTCTTTTCAAGGCGGGGCTTCAAGTCAGCCCTTATTTTCGAGACCGGATAGAAGCCGAGGCTTATGCCCTCAAGGATGAGCTCCGCCGGGTGGAGCGGGTTTGCGGGCAGCGGGTTTGAGAGGTTCGTGACAACGTACCTGTAGGAGCCCTCCTCCCAGTCGAAGATCTTAAGAAGCCTTCTCTTCAACTGCAAACGCAGGAACTCATCGAGCTGCTGCGGGCTTATGAGGCCCATTGAGATGAGGACCTCGCCGTGCCTCTTCTTTTCGCGCAGCACCACCTCAAGCGAGCCCTCGTACTCCTTCTGGGTTATTATGCCCTCCTGCATGAGGAGCCTGCCCAGGACCTCTCCCAGGATGTTCGAGCTCGCGGCAACCGGGAAGCCCCTCCTGAAGAAAAACCTCTTTTTTATCGGCTCACGGGCTATGTCGAGCACAGCCCCCTCGTCTTTCCTGAGAAAGATATTATGCAGAAGCCTTGGCAGGCCGATCTGAGCCAGGTCGCCGTTTCCGTCCTTCAAATAGGTCCCTCCGTCCGGTTTGAGGCCGGAACCTGCTTTAGAGACTCCAGGGTGGAGCTGTAAATCCCCCTGACCCTTTGGGCAGCAGTCTCGTAATCCCTTATCATAACCGCCGCGGCATCCGTACCGGAATAGCCGCTCCGGCGCGCCAGCGTCAGTAGCTCGTCCGAGTCCTTGTATAGATAGCCCTCGGGCCTGTCGTGGACAATGCGCTGGCGGGTCTCGATGAGGCGCATGAACGAGTACGCGCCAGCAAGGGCCATGCAGGACGACTCATCCACGAGCCCTTCCTTCCTGAGCCTCAGAAGGGCCTTGTGCGTGTACGGCGTGCGCAGGCCCTTTTTTTCGTGTCCATGTTTGAGCTGCATGGCCTGCACAAGGAACTCCACGTCAACGATGCCGCCCTTGCCGGTCTTGATATTATACCGGTTCGTGTTTTCCTTCGCAATTTCATCTTCCATGCGCTTTCTAACGCGAAGCATCTCATCGATGTCAGCCTTTGTAAGGGGCTTCTTGTAAAGGGCGTCCCATAGACGTTGCACCAGGGAGCAGCCGAAAGCCAAATCCCCTGCAACGGCGCGGCTGCGGGTCAAGGCCTGTCTCTCCCAAACGAGCGTCTGGCCTGAATGGTAATTTAAAAGGGCCACCTCTGAGACGACGAGCGGGCCAGCTGAGCCAGAAGGACGGAGCCTCGCGTCCACATTGAAGATGTACCCTTCCCGTGTCCGCAGGGTGAGGGCGCTTATTATCCTCTGGCCGAGCTTCACGAAGTACTCGTGGGCAGATAGCTCCTTCGGCCCGCTTGTCTTTGCTTCATCAGGCGCTGAGTAGACGAATATTATGTCTAGGTCAGAGCCGTATATGAGCTCCCTGCCGCCTAACTTGCCCATGCCTATGATGGCGAAGCTCGCCTCATGGGGCGCATCTCCGTAGCGCTCACGCAGGCCGTCTCTGGCTACCTTTATCGACGCTTCGAGGCTCGCCTCTGCCACAAAGGTCATCTGGAGAGAGACCTGCCTCGGCGTGAGGCTGCCCGCTATGTCGTTGAGGCCGATTCTAAAAAGCTCCTGGCTCTTCAATCGCCTCAGGCCGTCGAGCACCTCTTCGTACTCCTTGCCTGAGGAGACCTCCTGCATGAAGGCCTCCATTATCTGTCCGCGCTTCTTGTAAGGTATCGAGAGCTCTGCCGAAAGAAGGAGGTCCAGGCTCTCCGGGTGCTCGATCAAGTCGCGCGACAGGAATACGCTCGTGCCAAAGAGCTTTACCAGCTCGTTCAGGACGCCGGGGTTCTCGTACAGGAGCGAATAGAAGGTGGTCCTCGCGCCTATCGAGGATATGAAGCGTTCGAGGTGCGCAAGGCTCCTGTCAGGGTCTGGAGAGGAGAGGACCCGGGAGAGGAATATGGGGGCGAGCTTCTGCAATATGACGCGCGCCCTTGCGCTCAAGTGTATGAACTGCGGGCCTTCGCGCAGTAACCCCATGTTCCTGCATGCCTCTTGAGCGTCCTTGAATCCAAGTTCAGTAAGGCGCGAAAGAGCTTCTTCCTTCGGAAGCTCGGGCGAAAGCAGGAGCTTAAGCTCGCCGGGTGTCTCCTCGCCCTCCTCGGACCTGTAGAAGAGCGACCTGAAGACGCTGTGCACGCCTGAGGTTACAGCCTTGTACTCCTCCCAGAAGGCAGGCGCCGCCTTTTTGTCCTCGCCGGGCGCAAAGCCCATCATCCGCGCAAGCCGCTCGAGTGCTTCTTCCTTTGCGGGTATTGCCTGGCTCTGCCGACCCTCGACTATCTGTATCCTGTGCTCGAGGTCGCGTAGAAAAACGTAGCCCTTTGTGAGGCGTTCTGCTTCGTCACCTTTTATGTGCCCCTTTGCAGAGAGCTTCTTTATGGCAGCAAGGGTATTGCGCTCCCTTGCTTCAGGGTCCTTGCCCGCGTGGATGAGCTGCAGGGCCTGGCAGAAGAACTCGATCTCCCTTATGCCCCCTGCGCCGAGCTTGACGTCTATGGCATCCGGGTTTCTCCGGAGAAGGCTCAGGTCTATCTTCTCCTTCATGCTCTTTATCTCTTCTATTGCCGTGAAGTCGAGATACTTCCTGTAGATAAAGGGGCGTATCATGGAGAGGAATTCATCCCCGAGTGCCTCTGACCCGGCAACAGGCCGGGCCTTTATGAGAGCTGCCCTCTCCCAGGTCTGCCCCCATGATTCGTAGTAGACTTCCGCGCTCCGGAGAGAATTGGCCACGTCCCCGCTCCTGCCCTCGGGCCTGAGGTCAAGGTCCACCCTGAAGGCAAAGCCCTCGTCCGTGACGTTCGAGATGAGCTTTGTGACAAGCATGGAGAGCTTCACGAAAAAGGCGTGCAGGCTTATCCGTGATTGCTCGTTGCCCTCCAGGCCCGTTGTCTCGCCTTTGTCAGAGGAATAGATATATAGGATGTCTATGTCTGAAGAGAAGTTCAGCTCCCTGCCGCCGAGTTTCCCCAAGCCTATGCAGACGAACTCCGCCTCTCTGGGCTCTTCGCCTTCGGCCTCTGCATAGAGCGGAGAGCCGTATGAAGCCTTGAGATGCCTTGAAGAGAAATCGATGGCAGCCTCGAGGCAGGCTGAGGCGAGGTCAGACAGCTCCCTCGTGGTCTTGACCACGTCCGCTATGCGCAGAAGGTCCCTTGAGCCTATCCTCAAGTACTCTTTCTGCTTGAAAAGGCGTATCTCGCGTGAGACCTCATCGACAGTGGATAGCGCCCTTGTCCTCTCAAGGATCTCTCTTTTAAGGGATTCGCCGTCTCGTTCCGTAAAGAGGCCGCCTGAAAATAGCCAGCCGAGATAATCGGGGCTCTTCGAGATTATGCCCGTTAGAAAGGCCGAAGAGCCGCAGATGGTAATGAGGCCCCTTAGCTCATCATCCGTAAGATTGCCTGTGAACGGGCCGGCAACCGAGGCGATTGTCTCTAAATTATTGAGGGCAGCGTCAGGCGAGGGAGAAGCCAGAGAGAGGCTCAGAAGGGTATCTACTCTGCCCGAAAGAGGGCCTGTTGAAAGGGAACGCAGGTTCCTGAAGGCAAGGCTTCCGTCAGCAAAGCCGATGGAACCGAGCCTCGAGGAGGCCTCCTTTTCTCCCATTGAAAGGACGTCTTTCATCTGAAAAAGCATGATAAGACATCCTTTATGAAAACGCAATAGCCGCTCGAGCCTAAACCCGCCCGTTTCTTGACAAAAACAGGGGCTGCCCATACATTATAATAGATGTTCGCCCTGCTTTGGTTCTTATGCCTGATAAAGGAGAATGCGGATGAGGCTCGATAAGTTCACGATAAAGTCCCAGGAAGCGCTCCAGGACGCCCAGCAGAGGGCAGAGTCAATGGAGCAGCAGGAGGTCTCCCCAGAGCACCTCCTGCTCTCGCTCCTTTCGCAGGAAGGCGGGGTGGTCTCTCCCATACTCCAGAGGATAGGGGTAAATACCAGGCTCCTGAAGGGTCAGATAGAGGACGCCTTGAAGAGGCTGCCCAGGATCTATGGCTCCACAGGAGAGGTCTACGTCTCGCAGAGGTTGAAGGCAGTGCTCGATGCTGCCATGAAAGAGGCGAGGGACCTGAAAGACGAGTTCGTCTCGGTCGAGCACCTGCTCCTGGCATTGGCCTCTGAATCAGGGGGCGAGTCGGCAAGGCTCCTTGCCTCTCAGGGCGCGAACAGGGAGGGCATACTGAAGGCCCTTACATCCATAAGGGGCACGCAGCGCGTAACAGACCAGATGCCTGAGGAGAAGTACCAGGCAGTCTCAAAATATACGCGGGACCTCATTGAGCTTGCCCGCTCCAACAAGCTCGACCCTGTAATAGGAAGGGACGAGGAGATAAGGCGCGTCATACAGGTTTTGTCCAGGAGGACCAAGAACAACCCTGTACTGATAGGCGAGGCAGGTGTAGGCAAGACGGCCATAGTAGAGGGCCTTGCCCAGAGGATAGTGGCAGGAGACGTGCCTGAGACATTGAAGAACAAGAGGCTCCTTGCCCTTGACCTCGGCTCACTTATCGCAGGGACAAAGTACAGGGGCGAGTTCGAGGACAGGTTGAAGGCCCTATTAAGGGAGATAACAGAGGCGCAGGGCGATATCATACTCTTCATTGACGAGCTCCATACGCTCGTTGGAGCGGGCGCTGCAGAAGGCGCAATGGATGCGTCAAACATGCTGAAGCCAGCCCTTGCCAGGGGAGAGCTCCGCTGCGTTGGTGCAACGACAATAGACGAGTACAGGAAGCATATAGAAAAGGACGCTGCCCTTGAGAGGCGCTTTCAGCCAGTGCACGTGGGCGAGCCCTCTGTAGAGGACACGATAGCGATACTGCGCGGCATAAAGGAGCGATACGAGGTGCACCACGGCGTGCGCATAGCAGACCCTGCCATCATAGCCGCCGCAACGCTCTCCAACAGGTACATAACCGACAGGTTCCTGCCTGACAAGGCAATAGACCTTGTTGACGAGGCGGCATCCCGCCTGCGCATAGAGATAGATTCCATGCCCACTGAGATAGACGCGATAGAGAGGAAGGTAATCCAGCTCGAGATAGAAAAGCAGGCCCTGTCGAAAGAAACTGACAGGCTCTCTCTGGAGCGGCTTGAGAAGATAGAGAAGGAGCTCGCTGACTTGAAGGAGGAG
Organism: uncultured Thermodesulfobacteriota bacterium; assembly: GCA_964508625.1. Taxonomy (GTDB): domain Bacteria; phylum Desulfobacterota; class GWC2-55-46; order GWC2-55-46; family GWC2-55-46; genus UBA5799. Next base: position 14,665 of record CAZDUP010000002.1, on the reverse strand, counting down.
AGCGGCGGCTTGAAGGCCCACTGGCAGCGAGAAAAAGAGGTCATAAACCGGATAAGGGCTACAAAGAAGAAGATAGAGGAAGTGAAGCTCCAGGCTGCGCAGGCAGAGAGGGCAGGGGAGCTCGGTAAGGCGGCTGAGCTAAAGTACGGCAGGCTCTCCGAGCTGCAGAAGAACCTCGAAGACGACCAGGCAGAGCTCACGAAGCTCCAGGACGGGAAGAAGATGCTCAAGGAGGAGGTAGATGCCGAGGACATCGCCGAGGTCGTCTCGCGCTGGACAGGCATACCGGTCTCCCGCATGCTCGAGGCTGAGAAAGAAAAGCTCCTCAAGATGGAAGATGGGCTTAAAAAGCGGGTCATTGGACAGGACGCGGCCCTGAAGGCCGTCTCCAGCGCAGTCCGGAGGGCCAGGGCAGGCCTGCAGGACGTAAACAGGCCCATAGGCTCGTTCATATTTTTAGGCCCCACGGGCGTGGGCAAGACAGAGACCGCGAGGGCCCTTGCAGAGTTCCTCTTTGACGATGAGCGCGCCATGATTAGGATAGACATGAGCGAGTTCATGGAGAAGCACTCGGTTGCGAGGCTCATTGGAGCGCCGCCCGGGTACGTCGGATACGAAGAGGGCGGCTATCTCACGGAATCCGTGAGAAGGCGGCCCTATGCGGTCGTGCTCTTCGACGAGATAGAGAAGGCGCACCCCGAGGTCTTCAACATCCTCCTCCAGATACTCGACGACGGAAGGCTCACTGACGGACAGGGCAGAACCGTTGACTTCAAGAACACGGTCATCATAATGACATCCAACATCGGCAGCCAGTATATAACCGAGCTCGGCGAGTCCGAGTACGAGGAGATAAGGACAAGGGTCATGGACGTGCTCCGCACGACCTTCAAGCCCGAGTTTTTGAACAGGATAGACGATATAATCATATTCCACCCCCTTACAAGGGAGCACATGAAGGAGATAGTGGATATACAGGTAACAAGGCTCAAAAAGCTCCTCAAGGACAGGAACATGGACATAGAGCTCACGCCCGCTGCCAGGGACTATTTCGCGGACAAGGGCTATGACCCGGTCTACGGCGCCCGGTCTTTGAAGAGGCTCATCCAGAAGGAGATCCAGGACGAGCTGGCCTTGAAGTTCCTCGAAGGCGGCTTCGGCGAGGGCGACCGCATACGCCTGGACATGAAGGACGGGCGGCTCTCTTTTGAGAAGGACGGACGGGCCGGTCCAGCCGCATTCGAGAGGCGCAGGATAGGGAGATAAGCCCTGGCCCGATGCAAGGGGTAATAATTATTCTTTGCCTCCTTTCTTTTTTTCAAAAAAGAAAGGAGGTTTCTTGACAAACACCTGATTATAAAATAAATTGGACTAATAGCCGGAATAAGGCTACCCCGGTCAGTCCCAGCCGCAAAGAGGAGAGTAGAGCCTTGGCCCTGAAGAAAAGGGACCCTTTCAAAGACCTCCTGTTCCTCCAGGAGAGGATGAGCCGCATCTTCGACGAGACGCTCCTTAAGTACAGGGCAGCGGAGGGCAGCCACTGGTTCCCCCCAGTCGATATCTACGAGACAGAAGAGAGCGTTATACTGAAGGCCGAGCTTCCGGGGGTCGCCCCTGAGGGCGTCAGCGTTGAGGTGAGCGAGAACACGCTGGTCTTGAGGGGCGAAAGAAAGCGCGAGAAGGCCCCCGGCGAGGAAAGCTATCACAGGATGGAGCGCTTCTACGGCTCTTTCCACCGCTCTTTCAGCCTGCCTTACTCTGTTGACAGGAACGGGATAAAGGCCAACTTCAATAACGGGGTCCTGAAGATAACGGTTCCAAAGGCTTCAGAGGCATCAGGCGGTGGCATAAAAGTAAGGGTGGAATAAGAAATCATTATCGATAAGGGGCTTTATGGGAGAGGGCGAAAAGGGAGAGGAGAGGAACTTGGGGGTAGAGCCGGAGAATATCGATCTGCCGCCGCTGGATTTCTCGGCATTCATACTCTCGCTCTCGACCTCTGTGCTCATGAACTTGGGCCTGGTCGAAAACCCGATGACCAAGCAGAAGGAGAAGGAGCCCGAGGTCGCCAAGCAGACCATTGACCTCATCGCGCTCCTTAAGGAAAAGACCAGGGGCAATCTCACAGAGGAGGAATCGAAGCTCATCGAGGATGTCCTCCACGAGCTCCGCCTCTGGTACGTTAAAGTAATATCATAAAAAATCGATCCTGGCCCGGCCTTCCAGGCCGGGCCATTTTCCATTCCTGATGGCTAATCAACTCTTTAAACACCCTGCAGGAGCAAAAATGAAAGAAAAGAAAACCGGATTCGGCTTGAAGACCATAGTCCTGGTCGCCGTCATCTCCGTAATGGCCGGAATAATGTTCACGGCCAGGTACGACATGACGACCCAGACCATAGCGCAGAACTTCTGGAAGGACGCGAACTCGAGCCCCGCGGTCTCGGGCCCTGTGCCCAACAACTTCGTGGAGCTCGCCAACAAGCTCTCCCCTGTGGTGGTCAACATATCTACCACGCAGGTCATGAAGGAAAGGCCCATGATGCCCTTCCCCGAGTTCAGGGGCCCCTTTGAGGAGTTTTTCGGCGACGACTTCAACAGGTTCTTCAACGAGCCCAGGGGCGGCAAGGAGATGAAGCGCCAGAGCCTCGGCTCTGGCTTTATCATCAATAAGGAAGGCTTCATACTGACCAATTATCACGTCATCGAGAACGCCACCGAGATAATAGTCACGCTCTCGCAGGACAAGAAGGAATACAAGGCAAAGGTCGTTGGCCAGGACCAGAAGCTCGACATCGCCCTCATAAGGATAAAGCCCGACGACAGCATGCCTGTTGCGACCATCGGCGATTCCGAAGGCCTGCAGATAGGCGAATGGGTACTCGCCATAGGCAACCCCTTTGGCCTCGGCGGCACCGTTACAGCGGGCATCGTCAGCCAGAAGGGCAGGATAATAGGCGCGGGCCCATATGACAACTTCATACAGACCGACGCGTCCATCAACCCCGGCAACTCCGGCGGCCCGCTCTTCAACATGAAAGGCGAGGTCGTAGGCCTGAACACGGCAATAGTCGCGGGCGGACAGGGCATCGGCTTTGCCACTCCCATCAACATGGTCAAGGAAGTCCTCCTGCAGCTTAAGGAGACCGGGAAGGTCACAAGGGGCTGGATAGGCGTGAGCATACAGGACCTTACGCCCGAGCTTGCCAGGTCCTTTGGCCTGAAGGACGCTACTGGCGTGCTCATCTCCTCGGTAAACCCCGGCGAGCCGGCTGACCAGGCCGGCTTGAAAGCCGGCGACATCATCGTCTCGTTCGACGGCAAGCCTGTGAACGAGATAAGCGACCTGCCGAGGATAGTGGCGACCACGCCCCCCGGAAAATCCGTTGAGGTGAAGGCGCTCCGTGACGGCAAGGAGAAGACCTTCTTCATAAAGGTCGCCACAAAGGTGGACGAGGAGGAGGCAGAGGCAGTGCCCACAGAGGAGACAGAGGGCACGCCTGACAAGAGGCTCGGCCTCTCTGCGCAGCCCATAACGCCTGAGATCGCCAAGCGCCTCGGCAAGAAAGAGACCGACGGCGTGATAATAAGCTCTGTCAAGCCTGACAGCCCCTCTGCTGAGGCAGGCCTCAGGAGAGGCGACCTCATAAAGGAAATAGACAGAAAGCCCATACGGAGCATGAACGCTTACAGCAAGGCCCTTACCGACGCCGAGAAGAATGACGTGGTCCTCTTCCTCGTGGAGAGGGGCGGCAACACGATATACGTCATAGTGAAGCCGAGGAAGTAGGCAGGGCTCTTCAGGGGCGGAAATGACTGTAAATCCCCGTGATAAGAAGTCTGGCCTCCCCTCCCTTGTCGGGAGGGGATTGAGGGGAGGGTGAAGCCTTCCCTGATTTAAAACGAATCAACGGCGGGTTCAGGTTTGTAACCTGAACCCGGATTCTCAATAGGTTTTTGGTTCAATTTACAATTGAACCCGCAGACGGGACTGAATATTGGCTGGATACTTGGTCGCCCTTACAGGGGCAAGCGGCGCGCTCTATGGCGTCAAGCTCACAGGAGAGCTTCTTTCAAGGGGAGATGATGTTGACCTCATCATCTCCCCTTCTGGTCTTCTCCTCCTTAAAGAGGAGCTCGGCCTTGACTGCGCGGACAAGCCCGTTGAAACCATAAGGGCGTCCCTCGAATCAAATGGCGTTCAGATAAAGGGAAGGTTGAGAAGCCTGCCCCATGACGACCTCACGGCCTCTGCCGCGAGCGGGTCGGCCCTCGTGAAGGCCATGATAGTCTGCCCGTGCTCAATGGGCACAATCGGCCGCATCGCTGCCGGCATATCCGGCAACCTCATAGAGAGGGCAGCGGACTGCATGTTGAAGGAGCGCCGCCCCCTGGTGCTCGTGCCCAGGGAAACGCCGCTTTCCGCAATACATCTACAGAACATGCTAAGGCTCACGAGAGCCGGTGCTGTCATCCTTCCCGCAATGCCCGCCTTCTATCACAAGCCCTCTACGATAGACGACCTTGCCGGTTTCATCGTTGGAAAGGTCCTTGACGTGCTCGGAGTTGAGAACAGCCTTTACAAAAGGTGGAAAAAAGAGGGGGATTGATTTATAATCCGTCGCTTGAGCGCCCTAGAAACCTGTTTTGCACGCGGGTTCAGAGGTGTAGCTGTAGGTGCGCTGTGCGCACCAATGATAATCCCCCTCAGTCCCCCTTTGGAAAGGGGGAAAGATGATTGGAGAAGAGGGCGATTAACAAAAGGCTGATTTCTGGTCGCCTTTTCCTGCACCTCCCTTGACGGGAGGGTGAATGACCACCCCGCTTTTCTAAAGAGGGGCAGGGGAAGATTATATATTCCGACATTCTGAGGGCCGATAGGCGACTAAGGATCTCGGCGCTGATTCGCCACAAAGGTTTCGTCCTTTATTCCCCCTCTCCCCATCGGGGAGAGGGCAGGTGTGAGGGGGAGTTCTGTTCCAGGCGTTTAAATCTATTTTACATAAGAGATACCAGCCATGCTCGACGTAAAATTTTTAAGAGATAACCTTGAAGAGGCTGAAAGAAGGCTCAAGACGCGAGGGGGCGCAGTTGACCTCTCCGGCTTCAAGGAGCTCGACAGCCAGAGGAGAAAGCTCCTTACAGAGACAGAGGCCCTGCGTGCGCGGCGCAACGCCGTCTCCGAGGAGATAGCAAAGCTCAAGAAGGAGAAGAAGGACGCTGCCGCCCTTATAGCAGAGATGCAGGAGGAGGGTGCGCGGCTCAAGGCCCTTGATGGCGACGTCGCCAAGGTCGAGACCGAGCTGAATGATTTTCTCTTAGGCGTCCCGAACGTGCCGCATGCCTCCGTGCCAGTTGGCAAGGACTCCAACGACAACCCGGTCGTGCGGACATGGGGTAGCGCGCCTGACTTCAAGTTCTCTCCGAAGGAGCACGGCGAGGTAGGGGAGGCGCTCGGCATACTGGACTTTGAACGCGCTGGCAAGATCTCCGGCGCGCGCTTTTCTCTACTTATGGGCGCTGGCGCGCTCCTCGAGAGGGCGCTCATCAATTTCATGCTCGACCTGCACACCAGGCAGCACGGATATACAGAGGTGCTCCCGCCATTCATGGTGAAATCTGCGGCCCTCATGGGCACCGGTCAGCTGCCGAAATTCAAAGAAGACCTCTTCAAGATAGAGGGGAATGATTTTTACCTGATCCCCACGGCAGAGGTCCCTGTCACCAACATACATAATGACGAGATAATCGATGAAGATAGGCTGCCGGTAAAATATACCGCCTACACGCCATGCTTCAGGAGCGAGGCAGGCTCCTACGGCAAGGACGTAAAGGGCCTTATACGCCAGCACCAGTTCGACAAGGTCGAGCTCGTGAAGTTCGCGCACCCGGACAGATCCTATGACGAGCTTGAGATGCTCACGAATAATGCCGAAGAGGTCTTAAAGAGGCTCGGCATCCATTACAGGGTGGTCGCGCTCTGCACCGGCGACATGGGCTTTTCCTCGGCAAAGACTTATGACATCGAGGTCTGGCTGCCGGGCCAGGGCAAGTATAGGGAGATTTCGAGCTGCTCGAACTTCGAGGACTTCCAGGCAAGGCGGGCAGGCATCCGCTTCAGGCCAAAGGGCGGCAAGCCCCGTTTCGTTCATACGTTGAACGGCAGCGGCCTTGCAGTCGGCAGAACTCTAGTCGCGATACTGGAGAACTACCAGCAGGAGGACGGCAGCGTCGTCGTGCCCGAGGCACTGAGGCCTTATACAGGGGGCCTTGAAATAATCAGGAGGATGGGTTAATTTGTAAGAGTCGCTTCTCGTCCCCCTTTCTAAATGGGGACTGAGGGGGATTAATTATTGGTGCGCGTCAGCGCACCCTACGACCCTGAGGAGCCGCAGGCGATGAAGAGTCTCGGCGACAGTTATCATCCCAGAGATTCTACGCTACCCTCAGAATGACAACAATGAGCGTCATTGTGAGGAGCAAAGCGGCGCGGCAATCTCAGTTTTGGATTTTTAGCAGTAGTTCCCTTCTCCGAATTTTCCAGGCAGTCCCAATCCGGAGGGTTAGGCTAATGGTAAGTCACCGGTCTTGAAAACCGGCGGGCTAACGCCCTTGGGGGTTCGAGTCCCTCACCCTCCGCCAGAATTTTATAACTTCTTCAAAGTTATTATTATGATGATATGAGCAGGGCTATACACCCCTAATGATTGCGCTGGTAAGGGCGATTACCACACTGGAACAGGGCAGAAAGTGATTAGCCCATCCTACAGGTCTACGGAGTTATTATGGCCGTATTATCCCTTCCTCAGGCGGCCAACAGATGGATAAGGTGACAGGACGCTTGCATGCAGGTCAAGACCATTGCCGAACAGCTTTTCTTCACTACGGTGCGAATCGACACCATTACTGCGACCGGTGCGCAGGGTTCAGGCACAGGGTTCCTTTTCTCTCACAGGATCGGTGAGCAGAATTTCCCGTTCATCGTGACTAACAAACATGTGGTGATGGGCATGCGCGAAGGGGCGCTCTCATTCCTCCAGCGCCGTGACTCGCTACCAACGCTTGGGAACGGGTTCCGGCTTAGCATTCAAGACTGGCCGCACGCATGGTTCGGGCATCCATCACCGGACATTGATATTACAATCTGCCCATTCCTGCCGGTTGAGGCGCACATCAAACAACAGCACAACATCGACCTGTTCTACCGTTTCATTTCCAGCGATATGATTCCAACACCGCAGCAGGTTGAGGAACTAGATGCCGTGGAGTCCGTAACGTTCATCGGTTACCCGAACGGTATCTGGGACAGCAAGAATCTCCTACCTGTTGCACGCCGAGGCACCACTGCCAGTCCTATCGAAGTTGACTTTGAGAGTACGCCTCGCTTTCTGATTGACGCATCGGTGTTCGGTGGCTCCAGCGGCAGTCCAGTCTTTATCCTTAATGAAGGGTCGTTTGCGACGAAAGGTGGTGGCTTGATCATTGGTACACGCTTCCACTTCGTTGGCGTAGTCGCTGCTGTCTTTCTTCGCAAGCAATGGAACGAGATCGTGGCAGTGCCAATTCCGACGGCCACAAAGCCGATGGTGCAAAACGAGGAAATGATTGACCTCGGTATCGTTATAAAGGCGCGCACCGTGGTCGAAACCATTGAAGCGTTCTTGAAAGCGCGCAACATCAATACGTCAGCACCAGTTGCCTCGCCTGACGCTGCTAAGGCATAATACACGCTTCAGCCGCGTAGGCTGGGCACAGCCCACCTCTGTACCTCATCACAACCATTAGGCGATCCTTCAGAAACTCCGCTTTCCCTGCCTCTCCCTTATCTTCGGCAGGCCGAGCAGGTCTCCCCACCATTCCACAATGAGCGCCGCATAATAGATAAGCCTTGCATTGAGCCTGAACTTGCCGTCCTTTTCGCATATCTGCCCTGCTGCCTTGAGCCTTTCTATCCTGTTGTCCACCATGAGTCCGGCGTTGTAGCGCCCTTTTAGCGCGGCGGCAGGCAGGCCGTCGCTCTTTCCTATCTCAATAACCATCTTTATCCTTCTGGCCGTCTCGCTCATGTTGAAGAAATGAAAATAGGTGTAGGACATGAGACAAAAGACCAGAGTGGCGTAGAGAGAGGCTGCAAGCCTGTCAGCGGAATCGAGCCCGCTCAGGTACAGATGCCAGAGTACGGCCGCAAGGAAAGGTGCGAGGACAGCAGATGTTATCAAAGCCGTCATCTGCCTTGACTGCATTCTCCTGAGTCCTGCCCTCATGAGAAGGGCATGGATAATGGCGGTCAATAAAGGAGTGAGCGCAAGTATTGCTATGAACAGGGACAAACCTTTCAACCTTTTCCCTCCTCAAGCGCGAGAAAGGCCCTGAAGAGCACAAAGCACTTGGCGACGAGCCTTCCCCTGGCGGTCAAATAGAGCCGGTCTCTTTCCCTGCGGGCAAGTCCGGAATGCACGAGGTCGTTGACGCGCGGCTCAAAGAGGTCTTCATCGGCAAAGCCCGAGATGAGCTCTTCGCGGGTCATTCCGTTCGAGCGGCTTATCGCGAGGGCCATTGCAAGACTCGGCGAGATAGCCTCGAATGCCGGGTATGTGGCTATGTACGCGGCTGCAAAGGCCCAGAGCAGGAGCAATGCGGCTGTCCATTCGCTGTATGCAAGGCCAGTGACATCCGGCAAAAACCCGAGGCGAGTCAAAAACAGAAATACAGCTGCCATTGCCGTGGGAAGGATTATCAAAATCCATACAAGGGCCATGCCCCTGTTTTTCGGAGGGCTCATGCGCCAGAATATTACGTGGACAGCCATGCAAATGACAAAAGCGGCTGCGGGGATTAAAAGCGCAAGCGGGTTCATGCAGGTTCTTTCATCATGTTCTACCTAACTCAGTGCGTTCCTCTCTTCCTCAATAACAAGAGGGACAGGAGAGCGGCCGCAAGGGCAGCATACTGAATGAGCACGGCCAGATAATACCATGAAAAGGGCATTGAAAGCTCAAGCTCAAATGGCCCCTCAGGCACAATGACGCCGATAAGGCCCCCGTTGAAAACAGGATAGGTATCGACCGGCCTCCCGTTCAGAGTGGCCAGAAGGCGGAACTTGTCGCTGAACGGCAGGACTATGAACGATGCTGACGGGTTTGCGCCCCTCAAAGCCGCCTGCTGCGGCGTGACCTGGAACGAGCCCTTCTCAAAGAACCTGATTTCCGTTGACCCGGCCTGCAGGAGAGCATAGTCCCCGCTGACAACGACGATATCCGGCGACGGCCCGTCTATTGGGCCGGGTATGCTGGCAAGAACGGCTGAACTCGACAGGCCCTTGTCGCAGAACGCCCTTATTGAGTTGGCCCTGAGCCCCTGTGGCACGCTGGCATCATTATAGACCAGAGCCGTTGCAAAGGGCCTGCCGGGCACCTGGGGGCACGACGTTATCATCTCGTTAACGTTCTTATAAATAAGCAGCGGAGTCTCCTTCTCAGCAGGTACTGAAAGGCCAGCGATGAATTCGTCCCCGGCAGTCTTTGAGGCAACAGGGCCGCTGGCCTTGTTTAGATGCTCGCCGATATAATTCTTGAAATATAAAGAGCCCTCCAGGAATATTGTGGCGAAGAGCGCTGCCAATAGGGCGCAAGAAAGGAACCTTCCATTTTGTTCAAACGAGGGCCTTTGAAAGAAGGAGAGGACTGCCGAAATGCCGAGACCGCCAAGCGCCGCAAGGCAAAGGTTCACGAGCGGCACGAAGTGATACCACTGGCGGAAGTAACCTATGAACGGGAATTTGATCGTATAAAGCAATTGCGGGAGGCCGCCGTTGATGCCGAGAGAGGCCCAGGCCGAGAGAGCGAGCATTATGAGCACAGGAATGGCTTTGCGGAACCTCAATGCTGCGCCCAGCACAACGAGCAGCAAGCCGGTCTTCGTCACATAGAACGCGGCCGAGTCTATCTCTGCGCCCTTTTCGCTCCAGAAGTAGTTTTTGAAATAGGCCGGGCTGGCCGAAGAGGACTGCATGGTGTTGAGCTTGATATAATCTTCATAGCTCTTCGCGCCCATCTCCTCCGCCTCCCTGATGGGGCTCGAAAAGCCGTCCTTGACCGCATATACATAAAAGACCGGCGCTGCCGCGGTCACAAGAAAGGCCGCGGCCAATAGGACGGTCTTCCTCTGCCTCCACGCCGCATCGATAAAGTCACGGCTGAATGCGCCTGCAGCAACGAGCGCAGGGACGAGGAAGAGGTATGACATTATGTGTATCTGCGGGTAATGGACCGATAGGGTCGCCCCAGTAAGCGCGGCAGCGGGGATGATATTGATAAAGCGCTCTTTCACGCGTGAGAGGAAAAATAAAATCCACGGCGCCCACGTGATGGTGAATACGACCTGTTCCTGGTGAAGCGCGGTAACCGCGGTGCCGCCCATGAGTATCATGAGCGTGCCGAATGTCGCCCCCGTCCTTGCCCCTGTGAACCTCCTCAGAAAGAGCCACCAGCCGGCAGCAGATATAAACATGCCAAGCATTACGGTTGCCTTGTAGATGGTTGCCGGGTCGAGCGGAAGGACCGTGTAGAGGAAATACCCGATCAGCTTGTACGGCAGCAGAGGCGACATCGATATCGAGCTTGCGCCTACAGGGATGCCGCCGTAAGCGGGGTCCCAGAGCGGGAAGCCGAAGCCGAGGGCGAGCGAGTTGGAGAAGTACTTGAAATACGGATAATGGAAAAATGCGCTGTCCTGGCTCGGCAGCACCGACGGAGACAGGGCCTGGAGCGCGAATACAAAAAATACTACAGCAACGAACAGGAGGTGGGCAAGGGTGGATATCGGGCCAAAACGGAAAAGGCTCTTCACGTCATCTCCCTTTCCCTGACGAGCTTCCGCCGAAAATGCCGGCATTGGTGTCTACTGTGGTGAGCGTTGCCTTGCCAGGCGTCCTGTTACTGCACCCGTACATGGCCTCATCCGCCCTTATCACGATATCAGAGACCCCGAAGTCAACCATTCCTTCGTAATACTCGCCGAGCATGTCCGGGCCTGAGACCGAGCCCCAGTTCATGTAGTCGGAGTTGAGCTCTATCCTGTCCCTCATCACGCCGTTGACGATGAGGCAGAGCGATGAGCCCTCTTTCTCGACCGCGACTTCCGATATCTCTTCAGTCACGCAGCAGAGCGCGTATGAGTCTGTATTGCCCTGAAAGTCCTTCATGGCAACCTTGAAGGCGCCCCCCGCTGGTGAACGGCCAGACATCACTGAGATTACCGGGTAATTCCCCTCTCTTCCTGCTATGCCGATGTCCTTTCTCAGGCTCGTACTTGAGGCCTGGTAGCGCCACCTCACGCTGAAATCCCCGAGCCTCTCTGGCCGGACCCCGGAATGGAGCCTGTTTTCGGTGAAATCTCGCCCGTCGTAAACATGAGTGGCAAGGGACGTGGACATCGTAATCCTGTCCTTGAACAGTATGTCAAAGGCTATGTCGCCGCCCAGGAATGTCGTCTCGTCATTGCCTGAAAAGTCGAGAAGCACCCTGGAGCCGGGTTCACTCTTGAGAAAGTCCGATATCCTGTAGAAATGCCCATCCATTGCCTTCATCGAGTCAGCGACCAGCCTGTTCCCCGACCACGTGTTCTGCGAGTTCCACAAGACTGCCAGAAGGAGAGCGGCATAGAGAAAGCCCTTTGCGAAGACGCTGTCGCGGTATTTGGGCCACAGCAGTATTCCCAATAGGCAGACGGCCAGCGCATCCGGGAAGTACTGATACCTGGGCTGGCTGACGATGTAATAGATATTGTTTGTCAGGACCCTGCCCATTGAAATAAGCAGCAGATACGAGAAAACCGCGAAGGCAAGGACAAATAGGAGCGCGGCATACTGCCTTCTCACCCTGCAGAAAGCCAGGATTGAGATCCCGATGCCGAGCGTCAAGTATGAATAAGGGCTTTTGAAGGCCTCGACCGGAAACTCGAAGATGCCGTTGCGGGGCAATATGACGCAGACAAGGTGGTCCTGGATATCGATTGAGAGTACGCCGCTGTTCTTGATGAAGGACTCAGCGATGTCGATTGCTACGGCCAGCAGGGCCATCGAAAGGTTATTAAGCCCGAGCAGGTCTGAAAAGGACATGCTGTTTCTGCCTTGAGTGATTGACAGGGCAAGATAGGCCGGAAACATCCAGAGCGCGTATGCGGCGATGACCACGCAGGCCAGGAAGGCCATCTTCCGCGCAGTCAGCCTTTGCGCCTGCCCGTCAATTCCCCAGATGGCTGGCAAGAGTATGGCGAGCGGGGCCAGGATAGCAGCCTCGTACATTAGAAGCGAAGTCAGCGCGAGCGCGGCCGCGATTATGAATACTGCCGGTCTGTTGCTTTCATGGTATTCGAGGGCGAGTATCAGGGCTGAAATGAAAAAGAGAGTGCCGGTAAGTATATAGATATGGTAATTCCATCCTACAGCATCGAACTGGCTCGTCAGGACGGCAAAGAGGAGGCCGAAGAGCATCGAGAACCGGCGGTCTCCCGTTACCCTGAAGAGGAAATAGCAGATCGAGCAGGCAACAGCGATATGGACGGCTATATTGACGATATTGTAAAGGACTATGTTGTTTCCGAAGGCAAGGTGCCTTGCGAACATCGTGAGATGCGCCAAAGGCTGGAACCTTATGTGGCCGAACATCTCAAAGAGGGCGATTTTCCTGAGCGACTCCAAGCTCAAATCAACGCCGGCCTTCTGAAAGACCAGTGCTATGAGCCAGTAATCGGCCCTGAATATGTCCCAGAGGACCGGATAGAATATGGCGAAGGCAGCCACGGAATAGACTGCAACAACATAGGCATGGCCGGCCTTTGAGCCGGGCAAAGCCGATTCAATGCGCTTCGAGAGGGCAAAGGCGGCTCCAACCGGGATAAGCGAAATGACCCATCCGTAAAGCGGCATGTCGCTGTAATAAAATGAGATAGCGATAGCTGACAGGACGGCAATGGCCAGGCAGACATGCAATCTTGAAGGCGTTAGACGGCTATGGGACATCAGTTCTCTGCAATCTTGCTGCCTGAAGGTCGGGGAAAAGCCGTTTCAAGGCTTCTCACCTGAAATTCTATAGCCAATTCCCAGGCGGAGTCAATTAAAAAGCCCTGAGCAGGTTTCACAGCGCGTACTGCTTGAAATTCGCTCTGAAGAATAATAAAGTTCAGAGTATGGCATACAGGGTAAAAGAGTCGGACTTCAGGGCTTATGCAGCCAGGGCGCTCGACGCCCTTCCCGCTGAGTTCAGGAGCCGCATGGAGAATGTCGTCGTGGTCGTGGAGGATTATCCCTCTGAAGAGGACGCAGAGGGCGCGGGCGTGCCGAGAGATGAGCTTTTAGGGCTCTTTCACGGCCTGTCACGCCTTGAGCAGGATTGGTCGAATATCGCGCCCGGCCATCTGCCAGAGAGGGTCGTGCTCTACAAGCGCAACATTGAGGCAGCCTGCTCGACCGAAGAGGAGCTTGCCGAAGAGATACGCCTGACCGTCCTACACGAAGTAGGCCATTACTTCGGCCTGAGCGAGGAAGAGATCGAGAAGTACGAAAACGGATGATTGAGTTCAACTCTGCCCGGGGCTCTTCAAACTGCCCCGGGCAATATGCTGCAAGGCCTATTTTTCCTCCACCGTCACGTCCACCTTTGTTCCGTGTGAGACAACGTCGAAGACAGGCGATAGTTTTGAGAGGGCTTTGAGCCTCTCGAGATTTTCCGCGTCGGTCTTGACCTTGAATTTCACCCGGATGTTCTGGTAACCGCGTCTTACCTCGCTAGAGATCCCGAGAAATCCGCGCAGGTCTATATCTCCCTCGAGCTCGGACTCGAGCTCCTCAATCCGTATTCCCCTGAGCGCCGCGTGGTAGACCATCGTAGTGGTCAGGCAGGCCGCAAGGGCGTTCAGAAGGTGCTCAACCGGGTTTGCACCCTTGTCCTGGCCCGCGAGCGCAGGCGGCTCGTCAGAATCTAGCTCGAACGTCTTAGCATGGGCGATGGCCTGCTTTGCGCCGTAGAAATCACTTATCGCCGACCTGTTATGTCCGCAGTCGAACCACCTGTTCTTCAGTCTGAACCTGAATCTCGCGAGCTCCGGGTCCTGCTTCAGCCTGTTCACGGTCTCGACCATGGTCTTGATGCTCACGCCGTTTACTGACTCGGGCAGCCCCTCTGCCGGTATCTTTTCCACTGCCATCTGTCATCACCTCCTTTTTTAAAGCATACACCGTATTTTCGAAATTTTCTGAGCCGCATAACAACACGGGACCGGCTGCCTTGACGTCAGACCGCGGGTCTGGTAATTACTTCCACAGAGATTATCTACACAGGAGCAGGAGCGGAGCATGAAAAAGCGGAGCAGGGACCTCGAAAAGACCTATTCAGTAAAGCAGTTCGCCGCCAAATTGAGGAGGCTTGCGGATTGCATGGAGAGCGGCAGGAATTTTTCCATTACAGTATCCGGGGAACGCGTCGCGGTGCCTGCTCACGCGCAGATAAGCGTCGAGCATGAGCGGACAAGGACAGAGGAAGAGATAGAATTTCAGCTTAAGTGGAAGAGGGAGTAAAGCTGGGGAGGGTCTTTCAATGAACCGGCCCGCAGCAAGCTGCGGTGTATCTTCTTAAGTTCTTCCCCTCCCTTGACGGGAGGGGACTGA
>CAZDUP010000001.1:5199-27279 GCA_964508625.1 uncultured Thermodesulfobacteriota bacterium | reverse complement strand
GCGGCAACGGCCGCGGTGCTCATCATATTCGCCTTTCTATGGAGCAGGCTCATGGTCGTGAACACGGCCTACGAGATCTCCAAGGCGAACTCGGCGAGGGCCAGCCTCATCGAGCAGAACAAGAGGCTCAAGCTCGAGTACATGAGCCTGAAGAGCCCTGAACGGATAGAGCGGCTTGCCGCCGAGCTCGGCTTCACTAATCCCGCGAGGTAGTCGTCCTTAGATGAGAAAGAGGAAGCCCGGCCAGCGCAAGCCCGTATCCGCGCCGAGGGTGCGCATATATCTGGTGCTGGGCTTCTTTGTAGTCGTGTTCGGGGCCATATTCTTCCGCGCCGTGCAGCTTCAGGTTATAAACGGGCCCAAGTTGAAGCAGATGGCCATGAAGCAGCACAGGAAGACCCTGAACGTCCAGTCCAAGCGCGGGGACATATACGACAGGAACCTGAAAGAGCTGGCAGTGAGCATCGAGGTCGATTCGATATTCGCCCAGCCCGACAAGATTGAGTCCCCGAGGACCACGGCGAAGGTCCTCTCCCCGATTATCGGGGTGCCGTCGTACGAGATAGAGAAAAAGCTCGCGGCCGATTCACGGTTCGCCTGGCTAAAGCGCCAGGTGGACCTGAAAGACGACCAGAGGGAGATAATAAAAGAGCTCGAAGGCGTAGGCATCATAAAGGAGAGCAGGAGGTTCTATCCGAACCGCCAGCTCGCGTCCAACATCATAGGCTTCACGGGCCTTGACTCGAACGGCCTCGAGGGCATCGAGAAGTACTACGACGCCATGCTCAAGGGCTCGTCCGGCAGGCTCACCGGCGAGAAGGACGCGATAGGCAGGGTGCTCCTTTACGAGGACCGCGACAAGACCGTGCCCCTGGAGGGCATGGAGGTAGAGCTCACGATAGACAAGACCATACAGTACATCGCCGAGAAATCGCTGAAAAAGGCGGTGGACGAATCAGGGGCAAAGGGCGGCACGGCCATTGTCATGGACCCGGCAACCGGAGAGGTGCTCGCCATGGCCAACCAGCCTTCCTTTGATCCGAACAACACTGGAAAGTTCGGACAGCAGCACTGGAGGAACAGGGCCATAGCCGACCTCTATGAGCCGGGCTCGACCTTAAAGCTCTTTCTCATAGCAGCGGCATTGGAAGAGAACCTGGTGAAGCCTTCGAGCAGGTTCTTCTGCGAGAACGGCAACTACAGGGTGGCTGACAGGGTCTTCCACGATCACCACCCGTACGGCTGGCTGAACGTATCGGAGATACTGAAGTACTCGAGCAACATCTGCAGCGCCAAGATTGGCGAGGCGTTAGGCAAGGTACAGCTATACAGGTACATGAAGGGCTTCGGCTTCGGCTCGAAATCGGGCATCGACCTGCCGGGCGAGGCCTCGGGCATCTTCAGGCACTACAACAACTGGTCAAAGGTGACGCTCCATACCGTCTCCTTCGGGCAGGGCGTCTCCGTAACCGGGGTCCAGCTCGTCACCGCAATGTCGGCAATTGCCAACGGCGGATTTCTCATGAAGCCGTATGTAGTGAAGTCGGTAAAGGACCAGAACGGCAACGTTGTAAGCGAATCGCACCCGGTCATCGTAAGAAGGATAATGTCCGAGAAGACAGCCGGGGAGCTCACAAACATGATGAAGGGCGTGACCGAGGAGAAGGGCACCGGAACGCTCGCTGCAGTGCCTGACTTTGCGGTCGCCGGAAAGACGGGCACTGCCCAGAAGCCGGACTTCAAGAAGGGCGGCTACGCATCAGGCGCGTACATAGCGTCGTTCACGGGCTTTGTGCCTGCCGATAACCCGAGGCTCGCGATCCTCGTCACTGTGGACGAGCCCAGGGGAGAGTATTATGGAGGCATAGTGGCTGGCCCTGTTTTCAGGGAAATAGCCCAGGAATCTCTCGCGTACCTCGGGGTGTTCAAGGAGAACTCGAAGGGCCCAATGGCCGAGGAGCCGGAACCGGCGAACGAGGAGTTGAAGCTCCTCGAGGCCTCGGCAAAGGAAGAGATAAGGCCGATGGCAGTGCCAGATTTCACTGGAAAGTCGGTCCGCATGGTCATCAGGGAGGCAAAGGAGAGGTCCTTTGACGTGGTGTTAAAGGGCTCTGGAAGGGCTGTGGCGCAGCGCCCTTTGCCGGGTTCATCAATACCATCAAGCGGGCGGGTCGTCATCGAGTTCCGGTAAAAAAGTTGGGTTTGAAAAAGCGACCTGTTATGTGAGAGAATACAACGTTGAAACCAGCGGCAGCCCCGGCCATGCCGGGATGTAAGTTGCCGGTTTCCCAAGCGTTTCAAGAGGCAACATGATCCTTAGCAAGATAACGCAGCTCCTGGGCGCAAAGGTATCAGGAAGCGTTGAAGTAGAGATAACATCGATCTCCTGCGATTCGCGCTCCATCGAGAAAGCCCCCATTCCTGGAACAGGCCCTCTTTTCGTCGCTCTGCCAGGCGAGCACGTTGATGGACATCTGTTCATCCCCAAGGCGGTTGACGCCGGGGCGGTCGCGGTCCTCTCTGAAAAAGAACTGCCCTCCATAGGTGCGACCCAGGTCATAGTGCCTGACGTAAGGGAGGCCCTCTCAAGGGCCTCTGATATTTTTTACGGCGAGCCGTCCATGTCCGTTGTCACCATAGGCGTGACCGGAACAAACGGCAAGACGACCACGACATATATCCTCGAATCCATACTGAGGAGCGCAGGCTTCAACCCCGGCGTCATTGGCACAATCAACTACCGCTATAACGGCAAGACCCTTCCGGCGCCGCATACCACGCCGCAAGCCCCTGAGCTACAGAGGACATTGAAAGAGATGAAGGACGCCGGGGTCACGCACTGCGTGATGGAGGTGTCGTCTCATGCGCTGGAGCAGAAGAGGGCGGCCCATTGCAGGTTCAGGGCAGGCGTTTTCACGAACCTTACGCACGACCACCTTGACTACCATAAGACGATGGAGGAGTACTTCAGGTGCAAATCCATCCTGTTTGAGATGCTCTCGACCTCAGGCAACGCGTCGGTCATTAACATCGACGACCCCTGGGGCAGGAAGCTTGCCGGGAGGTTTGACGGGGTCCTGACATTCAGCCTTAGGGAGGGGGCGTCAATATACCCCAGGAGAGCTTCCCTGCTCGAAGGCCGCACAGAGGCTCTCATCGCTACGCCTGCCGGGGACTTGAGGGTCTCATCTCACCTTGTTGGAGAGTACAACCTCCAGAATATCCTCGGCGCAGTTGGCATTGCCCTCTCGCTCGGAATCGGACTTGACGCGATAGCAAAGGGCATTGAAGGCCTTGAGAGGGTGCCGGGCAGGCTTGAGAAGATAGAATCGAAAGGGTGCGAGCCCTTCAGGGCATATGTCGATTACGCGCACACTGGGGACGCCCTTGAGAGGGCATTGAACGCCTTGAGGCCCGTGACGAGCGGCAGGCTCATAACCGTCTTCGGCTGCGGCGGGAACAGGGACAGGACAAAGAGGCCCAAGATGGGAGAGATAGCCGCAAGGCTCTCTGACGTCACAATCGTCACATCCGACAACCCTCGTGACGAGGACCCGCTGGAGATAATAAAAGAGATTGAGGCTGGCATAAAAGGCGTAAAGAAGTTCTCTCCTGATCAGAGGCCTGAGGCCAGAAGCTACACGGTCATCCCCGACCGCATGGAGGCGATATCAAAGGCGGTTAGCTTCGCTGCAAAGGGCGACACTCTCCTTGTCGCTGGCAAGGGCCATGAGGACTATCAGATAATAAAAGGCGTAAAACACCACTTCGACGACTTCGAGGCGCTCTCTGCACTTATGCGGGGCAACAAGGAGAAGGTCGCCGCAGAGCTAGGCTGAGTGAGGATTAAAATAGAAGACATAGCCCGCGCGACAGCGGGCGAAGCGAGGGGCGGCGGGGCGGTTGAAGTCAACGGGGTCACGACCGATTCGCGAAAGGTAAACCCCGGGGAATTGTTCGTAGCATTGAAGGGTCCGAACTTCGACGGCCACGCCTTTGTCAGGGACGTATTCGCGAAGGGCGCTTCAGCGGCTGTTGTCGAGGATACGGCCGCCATCAACGGGCTTCCGGCCTCTGCGACGGTCATAATCGTAAAAGACACGCTCAAGGCGCTTGGCGCGCTGGCAGCTTATTACAGGAGGCTTCACAAGATACCTGTCGTGGCAATAACCGGAAGCGCTGGCAAGACCACGACAAAGGAGATGATAGCCTCGATACTCTCGCAGTCGCGAAACGTGCTCAAGACCGAGGGCAACAAGAATAACC
Source organism: uncultured Thermodesulfobacteriota bacterium (assembly GCA_964508625.1). Taxonomy (GTDB): domain Bacteria; phylum Desulfobacterota; class GWC2-55-46; order GWC2-55-46; family GWC2-55-46; genus UBA5799. The sequence continues at coordinate 23,013 of CAZDUP010000001.1, read as the reverse complement.
TCATCGGGCTGCCGCTCACGCTCTTCAGGCTCGATGCCAAGCACGAGGCTGCTGTTGTAGAGTTAGGGATAAGCGAAGACTGGGAGATGGAGAGGCTTGTCGCCATCTCTTCTCCTGATGTCGCGGTCATAACGAATATAGGCAGGGGACATCTGAAGACGCTCGGCTCCCTTGAAGGCGTGGCAAAGGCAAAGGGGCCGCTCTTCACGCTCCTTCCAGAGCACGGCGTGCGGGCCGTGAACCTCGATGACCCGTGGGTCGTCAAGATTGCAGGCAGCGGGGCGGCTGTCACGTACAGCATGAGAGAGAAGGCCGACGTAATGGTAGAGGGACACGAGGCAGAGGCCGGTTTTGCCGGGACCTCGGCCGTCTACAACGTGAGGGGAGCAAGGCTCGAGGTGAGCTTCTCGACACCGGGCATAACTAACGTGATAAACGGCGCTGCTGCCATAGCCGCCACCTTGCCTTTGGGCGCGCCGCTATCTGACATGGCAGCCGGGCTTGCCGCTTATGTGCCTGTAAAGGGCAGGATGTGCGTGCTGCACCTTGACGGCATGACGGTGCTTGATGATACGTACAACGCCAACCCCGAGTCAATGGCATCTGCCTTGAAGACGCTCTCGGCTTCCAGAGGCAGGAAGATAGCCGTTTTAGGAGACATGCTTGAGCTCGGCGAGGCAGGCGACAGGGAGCACATGGCAATCGGCAGGCTCGCGGCAGAGGCTGGAGTTGACGCGCTCATCTCAATAGGTGCATCGTCGGCAAAGTTGTCCGAGGGCGCGGCTCAAGCCGGGCTCAGGACAGCCCAGGCCTTCACATCAAAGAAAGAGGCGCTCGAAGCGCTTAAATCCATTCTCAGGGATGGCGACACCGTACTTGTGAAGGGCTCGCGCGGAGTGGCGCTCGAAGAGATCGTAGAGGGTCTAAAAGGTATCGCGGCCGCAAGGGCCTGTTAGGGAAAAGGAAGGCATGCTTTATTATTTTTTATATCCGTTAGCCAAATATCATACGGTCTTCAACCTCTTTCAGTACATCACGTTCAGGACCATCTACGCGGCCATAACCGCGCTGGTCCTGAGCTTCATACTGGGGCCTTACCTCATAGAGAAGCTCCGGGCGTTGAAGCTGGGAGAGGTAGTGAGGGATTGCAACCCTGCGGGGCACCAGGGCAAGGCAGGCACGCCCACAATGGGCGGCGCGATAATACTGCTCGTCGTGCTCGCCACCGTGCTCCTCTGGGGCAACATCACAAATAAATATATATGGCTCCTCATGTTCGTCACCCTCGGCATGGGAGCCATCGGGTTTGTTGACGACTACAGCAAGGTCGTGAAGAAGAAAAAGGGCGGCATGCGGGCGAGGACCAAGTTCCTCCTTCAGATAGCGGTGGCCTCGGTCGCCGCCATATTCCTCTACTATAACGGCGCTGACACGGTCGTGACCATACCGTTTCTGAAGGCGACGTCGATAGACCTGGAGATATTCTATATCCCGTTCGTGGTCTTTGTCATTGTCGGCGCGTCGAATGCCGTTAACCTGACGGACGGCCTCGACGGGCTCGCAATAGGCCCGATGGTCATAGCTGCCGCGACATACATGCTCCTTGCCTACCTCGTGGGGCACGTGAAGATCGCCAACTACCTCAATATCCTCTACGTGCCGCAGGCAGGAGAGCTGACGGTCTTTGCCGGGGCAATGGTCGGCGCGTCGCTTGGCTTCCTCTGGTTCAACACCTACCCGGCGCAGGTCTTCATGGGCGACGTAGGCTCGCTTTCCCTGGGCGGCGCGCTCGGCACGCTCGCGGTCATTACCAAGAACGAGATAATACTCCTCCTTGTCGGAGGCATATTCGTGATGGAGGCGCTCTCGGTCATATTCCAGGTAGCCTCCTTCAAGCTCACCGGCAAGAGGGTCTTTGCGATGGCGCCCATTCACCATCACTATGAGCTCAAGGGCTGGCCTGAGCCCAAGATAATTGTCAGGTTCTGGATAATCTCGATAATACTCGCCCTCGTGGCGATAAGCACGCTGAAGATCAGATGATGATACAGAATGCCTTGAGAAAGGGCGAGTGCCTTGCAACAGCAAAGGCCGCGCTGACTGGAAAGAGCGCGATCGTTGCCGGCCTCGGCTCGACCGGCATATCTGTCTGCCGCTTTCTCGCCAAATGCGGCGCCCGGGTCGTCGCGACAGACTCGAAGAATGCAGAGGCCATCCCAGGAATAGACGTTCTCGCGTCCTTTGGTGTTGATGTAAGGGCAGGCGGCCACTCCGGGATTTCGGTCAAGGGTGTTGACCTTGTCGTCGTAAGCCCTGGCGTGCCATATGACCTGCCTCTGCTGGTAGAGGCGCGCACCAATGGCGCAGAGGTCATAAGCGAGGTCGAGCTTGCGTGGAGGTTCATGGACGCCCCCGTGCTGGCCGTTGCCGGGACGAACGGCAAGACAACTACAACTACCCTTCTGGGAGAGGTATTGGAGAGTTCGGGCTACAAGGTATTTGTCGGCGGCAACATCGGCACGCCCGCGATCGAGTACATCGAGCAGGGCGGCGGCGCTGACCTTTGCGTGCTTGAGATATCGAGCTTCCACCTTGAGACTACGAGGTACTTCAATCCGCATATCGGGATACTCCTCAATATAACCGAGGACCATCTCGACAGGTACAGGGACTTCAATCATTACGCAGAGACCAAATTGAAGCTCTTCGAGAACCAGTCAGAGGACGACTACGCCATTATAAACGCGAACGACCCTGAGATAAGCGGAAGGAAGATACCTGGCAGGGGCAGGCAGGTGCCATTTACGACAGAGGGCAGGGCACGTGTTGGCCTCTTTCTGGAAGGCGGCTCGATAGTGCACCTCTTCAACGGCTTGAGGGAGGAGTATCCGGTCGAGGAGATAAAGTTGAAGGGCATACACAATATCGAGAACGTGATGTCCGTTATTGCCGCCGCCCGGCGCGCTGGAGCGCCTAAAGATGTCATATCAAAGACACTCGCGGCCTTCTCAGGCCTCCATCACAGGATGGAGCTCGTGAGGGAGCTGAACGGTGTCCAATATATCGATGACTCAAAGGGTACGAACATCGGCGCGCTCATGATGGCCTTGAAAGGGCTTGAAGGGCCGGTGGTGCTCATTGCCGGAGGCGTTGACAAGGGCGGCGACTACAGGGCGCTCTCAGGGCTTGTAAAGGAGAAGGTAAAGCTCCTCGTCCTCCTCGGAGAGGCGAGGTCAAAGATAAACGATGCGCTGGGCTCTCTCACGAAGACGGTGATGGTAGATACGTTCGAGGATGGCGTGACCACGGCGCACAGGGGGGCTTCCCCCGGAGACACGGTGCTCCTGTGCCCGGCCTGCTCGAGCTTTGACATGTTCAGGAACTACAAGGAACGGGGCGAGAAGTTCAGGGCCCTTGTTGAGGCGCTTTGATAAAGCTAAAGGACACTGACAGGGTACTCATAATATCGACTCTGCTGCTCGTAGTGCTCGGCGTGGTGATGGTCTATTCGACGAGCTACGTCGTTGCCATGAAGAGGTTCGGAGACGAGTACTTCTTCGTGAAAAAACACCTCACCTACGCGCTCGCGGGCGTGGTCATGATGACGATAGCGTCCCGGATGCCATATGGGTTCTACAGGAAGATGGCATACCCTATACTCATCGTGGCCGCCCTCTTCCTCATCTGCATCTACATACCTGGCATAGGCTTCACCGCCGGAGGCGCGCGCAGGTGGATAAGGCTCGGGCCTATTGCCTTCCAGCCCTCGGAGCCTGCGAAGCTTGCTGTCATATTCTTCCTCGCGTATTCTCTGGCGGCAAAGAGGGAGCTCATAAAGACGTTCTCGCCGGGCTTTCTGCCCAACGTGCTCATACCCGGCGTGATAATCGGCCTTATCATGTTCGAGACAGACCTCGGCACGTCATTGGCGCTCGCGGCCATAGTCTTTCTCATGAACTTCGCGGCAGGCGTGAGGAAGAGATACCTCTTCGGCTCTCTTGCGCTCCTTGGCGTGGGCCTCTGGTTCGTGGTCCATAACTTCAGCTACATGATGAACCGCATACTCATATTCCTCGACCCTTGGAAGGACCCTGAGGGCAAGGGCTTCCAGATGGTCCAGTCCTTTCTCGCCTTCGGCTCAGGCGGCCTCACGGGCGTGGGCCTCGGCGAGGGCAGGCAGAAGCTCTTTTTCCTGCCTGAGGCGCACACGGACTTCATACTCTCGGTTATCGGCGAGGAGCTAGGGCTAATTGGCGTCGGCGGTGTCATAGCCTTTTACGTCATCTTCCTTGTCTGCGGCATAAAGGTCGCCTTAAAGGCAAGGGACCTGCACGGGCAGTACCTTGCATTGGGCCTTACGTTCATGGTGGTCATGCAGGCTGCCATGAACATGGCGGTCGTGATGGGGCTCCTGCCGCCAAAGGGGCTGCCGCTGCCCTTCATAAGCTACGGCGGGACCGCCCTCATGGTGAACATGATAGCGGTGGGCATTCTGCTCAACATCTATATAAGGGAAAATGAGGCCTGACAATGCTTCCTTATACGCGCCTCAGGAGAGCAAGGGTGCGAAGCAGAACCTGAAGCTCGTATTTGCGGGCGGCGGCACAGGCGGGCACCTCTTCCCGGCAATAGCCCTTGCCGAGGAGTTCAGGAGAAGGGACCCGAACGTAGAGATAACATTCGTCGGCGGAGCGGGAGGGCTCGAGGAGAAGATAGTCCCCAAGTACGGCTATCCCCTTAAGGTATTCAACGTCGAGGGCATAAAGAGAAGACGCGGCCTCACGAGAGCAAGGGCCCTTGCAAAGGCCGCGAAGTCAACGATGGAGGCGATAAGGTTCCTGCGCTCGATGAGGCCCAATGGCGTTGTCGGCTGCGGCAGCTACTCATCTGCCCCGGTGGTGACGGCAGCGAGGCTTTTGGGGATAAGGACGGCAATACTCGAGCAGAACGCGCTGCCCGGCCTCACGAACAAGCTCCTCGGCAGGTTTGTGGACAGGGTCTATATCTCCTTTGAGGAGTCGAGGCAATACTTCCCGGGAGGCCGTACTATCCTCTCCGGCAACCCTGTCAGGAGAGACATAATAAGGAAGCTCGAGGACGGCAGGGTGGCTGACAAGTTCACCATCCTCGTATTCGGCGGCAGCCAGGGCGCAACGGCCATAAATGCGGCCTTCCTCGATGCCATAGAGTTCCTCACAGACATCTGGAGCGGGCTTCGAGTGATGCACCAGACGGGCAACGAGGGCTATGAGATGGCGGTCGCCGCATACAAGAGGAAGAACCTGAAGATCGAGGCCTTCAGGTTCATAGAGGACATGGGCACTGCCTACAACTCGGCTGACCTCGTCATATGCAGGGCGGGTGCGACCTCGCTTGCAGAGATAACGGCTGCAGGGCTCGCGGCGATACTCATTCCGTACCCGTTCGCGGCAGACGACCATCAGGCAGTGAACGCCAGGTGCCTTGAGAAGGCAGGGGCCGCGATGATGATAAAGCAGGACAAACTCACGGGCGCGGCGCTGGCCGAGGCCATAAGGAAGCTCTACAACGACAGGCAGGCATTGAGGAGCATGCGCGAGAGGTCAAAGGCCCTGGGCAGGCCCAGGGCAGCGGTTGAGATAGCGGACAACCTATTACGGATTTTAAATTAGGAGTTATCAGTGTACAGAGGACGGATCAAGCAGATACATTTCATAGGAATAGGCGGCAGCGGCATGAACGGCATCGCCGAGGTGATCGTAAACATGGGCTACAAGGTCACTGGCTCTGATCTCTCAGAGACCGAGACGACTCGGAGATTGAAGGGCCTCGGCGCGGTGATATTCAAGGGCCACAAGGAGGAGAACGTCATTGGCGCAGACTGCGTCGTATACTCCTCGGCCGTTAAGAAGGACAACCCAGAGATAAAAGAGGCCGCCTCGCGCCAGATACCTATCATCCCCAGGGCCGAGATGCTCGCAGAGCTCATGAGGATGAAGTACGGCATTGCCATAGCAGGGACGCACGGAAAGACGACTACGACCTCAATGGTATCGATGATACTGGCAGCCGCCCACATGGACCCCACGATTGTCACGGGCGGCAAGCTCAACAGCCTCGGGGCCAACGCCAAGCTCGGCACTGGCGACTTTCTCGTGGCAGAGGCTGACGAGAGCGACGGCAGTTTTTTGAAACTCTCGCCTACAATCGCCGTGGTCACGAACATAGACAGGGAGCACATGGACCATTACCAGGACATGGACGACGTGAAGTCCGCGTTCCTGAACTTCATGAACAAGGTCCCGTTCTACGGCTGCGCGGTCATCTGCCTAGACCACCCGGTCATACAGGGGCTCATCCCCAGGATAACGAGAAGGTTCAGCTCATACGGCCTCACAGCCCAGGCCGACATCCATGCGAGGAAGATAATCCACGACGGCATGAAGACCTCATTCGAGGTCTGGCACGAGAAGAAATGCCTCGGGCAGGTGACGCTCAACCTCCCCGGAGAGCACAACGTATATAACTCGCTCGCTGCCATCACGGTAGGCAGGGAGCTTGAGATACCTTTTGACAGGATAAAGGCCGGGCTCGAGGGCTTCACCGGAGTTGAGCGTCGCTTCCACATAAGGGGAGAGGCCGGCGGCATAACTGTCGTCGACGACTACGGCCACCACCCCGAGGAGATAAAGGCCGTGTTGAGGGCCGCAAAGAAGGGCTGGCCCAACAGGGTCGTGGCGGTCTTCCAGCCGCACAGGTACTCGCGCACAAAGGACCTCTTCAACGAGTTCCTCTCGGCGTTCAACGACGCCGAGAAGGTCATCATCACCGAGGTCTACGGCGCGGGAGAGGAAAAGATACCGGGCGTATCGGGCGAGGCGCTCTATAACGGGATAAAGGCCTATGGTCACAAGGACGTCTCGTACGTGCCCGAGACAGCGAAGCTGCCGGGCTATCTCGCAGATGTAGTACAGCCCGGCGACATAGTCCTGACGCTCGGTGCGGGCGACGTATGGAAGGCCGGGGTGGCATTCGCGGAGTCGCTCAAGACAAAGGCCGGAGCTTAAGTGTGATGACCAAGGCAAAGGGCAAAGGAGAAGACAGGTCTTCCATGCAGTACTCGTTATTTTTCATACAGCGGTTCAAGGGCAAGGTGCTCTTCAACGTGCCCATGTCCGATTATACCTCTTTCAGGATAGGCGGACCCGCAGACGTAATGGCATTTCCGCAGGATGAGGGCGACCTCAAGGACCTCATCGCCTTTGCGGAGAGCAAGGGCTTCCAGTTCCACGTGCTCGGGGCAGGGACAAACCTCCTTGTGAGGGACGGCGGCATAAGGGGCATAGTCGTAAACATGTCCGAGGGCTTCAAGGACATAAGCTGGCTAGAGGAGGGCAAGGCGATAGTGGGCGCGGGCGTGACGCTCGCGCAGCTCGTCTCGGAGTGCAAGGAAAGGGGCCTCTCGGGAATGGAATTCGCCGTGAACATCCCAGGCACCATAGGCGGCGCGGTCACTATGAACGCCGGTGCCTACGGCTCTGAGATGAAAGACGTTGTCGAGGGTGTCGAGATATTGGGCCGCAAGGGGCAGAAGGGATTCATCCCCAGGAGCGATCTCAACTTCTCATATCGGAAATCAGAGCTGCCAAAGGGCGCGATAGTGACAAGGGCGCACATGCGCTTCGAGAAGAAGGACGTTGAGTACGTGAAGGAGCGCATAAAGGAGCTTCGCGAAAAGAGGAGGGCTGCAACAGGCGGCATACATTTCCCGAACGCGGGCTCTGTCTTCAGGAACCCCGAGGGCAGGGCAGCCGGCATGCTCATCGACGAAGCGGGCCTGAAGGGCGAACGCTCGGGCGGCGCAGAGGTGTCGAGCGTGCACGCAAATTATATAGTGAACGCGGGCGGGGCAAAGGCAAAGGATGTACTCGCGCTCATGGCCCTCATAAGGGACAGGGTATTCAGCTTGAAGGGCGTCGTGCTTGAGCCTGAGTTGAAGGTAATAGGAGAGGATTGAGGTTGAAGAGCCAGCAGCTGAAGAAAAAAAAGATAGGCGTTTTGATGGGCGGCATCTCCGAAGAGAGGGAGATTTCCCTCAAGACCGGCAAGGCTATACTCGACGCCCTGAAGGCAAGGGGCTTTCACGCCATCCCGATAGACGCAGGCCGTGACCTTGGAGCCGTCCTCAGGAATAAAAAGATTGATATAGCCTTCCTCGCGCTCCACGGCCGCTACGGCGAGGACGGCTGCGTGCAGGGGCTTTTGGAGGTCATGGGCATACCATACACCGGCTCAGGCGTGAAGGCATCTGCAATGGCAATGGACAAGGCGACTGCCAAGAAGGTGATGCTCCATCACAAGGTCTCGACGCCCGTTTCGTCCATATATGACGGAAAGGCAGTATCGAAGATCAAGCTGCCGGTCGTGGTCAAGCCAGCCTCCCAGGGCTCTGCCATAGGCGTGAGCATCGTGCGTAAGCCCGCTGCCCTGAAAAAGGCCATCGAATGCGCAGAGGGCTTTGGAGGCAAAGTCCTCATCGAGCGGTTCATCGAGGGCAGGGAGCTCACGGTCGCAATACTCGACGGCAGGGTCCTGCCAACCATAGAGATAAGGCCCAGGAAGGGCTTCTACGATTACAATGCCAAGTATACAAAGGGCATGACCGAATTCCTAGTGCCAGCGCCTATAAGCAGGTCAGTAGACCGCAAGGTCGCCAAAGAGGCGCTTGCCGCGTACTCCGCTCTCGGGTGCAGCGGGGCCGCGAGGGTGGATGTGATGCTCGACAGAAAAGGTACGCCGTACGTGCTCGAGGTCAACACCATCCCCGGCATGACGAATTTGAGCCTCTTTCCGAGGGCCGCAGCTGCTGCAGGCATGGATTATCCGGCGCTCTGCGAAGAGATGCTAAAGGGCGCGGGTCTGGACAAGTTCTGATGATGAAAAGAGTAATAAAGCCCAAAAAGAGGAATAGAAGACTGAGCGAACCCTTCAGCGTGCGCGCGGGCAGGGTAGCAAGGGGCGTCGGCAAGGTGCTTGCCATCGCGCTTACAGTGCCTGCCATAGGCTATCTCAGCTGGTGGGCCTATGGCAAGGTAACAGCGAGCGAATATCTTTCAATAAAGGGCATAGCCGTTTCAGGCATCGAGAGGGTGGCAAAAGAAGAGATAGTCGATCTCTCGGGTATAAAGGAAGGGCAGAACATCTTTACCTTCTCTGAGGACGCTGTCATAGCCGGCGTCAAGTCAAACCCCTGGGTCGAGTCTGTCGAGGTGGACAGGAACTTCCCCGATACCGTCGAGATAATCGTAAAGGAGAGGTCCCCTGTCGTGCTTGTCAAGATGGACTCGCTCTACCTCATGGACTCTCACGGCGTCATATTCAAGAAATATTCCGCCGAGGAGGACTCCCTCGACCTGCCGGTCGTAACCGGCCTCTCATCCCAGAACCTGGGGCAAAAAGAGAGGGACCTTGAGGCAAGGCTCCTGGAGCTCATATCCGTATTGACAAACAGGAGAGGATTTAACATAACAAAGGTATCCGAAATAAGCATAGACCCGAACCACGGGCTGAGCCTCTTTACGCTCGAAGAGGGCGTAAGGCTCGACGTGGGCACCGGAGAGTTCGAGGAGAAGCTCGCGTCTTTTGAGAAGATACTCGATACGAGGGACGGGGTGCTCCGCGGCATAGAGGCCTTTGACCTTACGAATCACAGAGAGGTCATTGTAAGGTTTACGACGGATATCGTGAAGAGAGGCGGTGAGGCTGATGGCCAAAAGGGATAACATTATAGTCGGGCTCGATATCGGCACGACCAAGATCTGCGCGATAGTCGGGGAAAAGACCAAGGAAGGGGTGGAAATAATAGGCATTGGCGCCCATCCTTCCAGGGGCCTGCGCAAAGGCGTTGTCGTCAATATCGAAAGCACGGTCGAGTCCATCAGGAAGGCCGTTGAAGAGGCCGAGCTCATGGCCGGGTGCGAGATAAACCGGGTCTACTGCGGAATAGCGGGCGGCCACATCCGCGCCTTCAACAGCCACGGCGTCATCGCCATAAAGAACAGGGAGATAAACCAGGCTGACATAGACAGGGTCATAGAGGCGGCGCAGGCCGTGGTCATCCCGCCGGACAGGGAGGTCATCCACGTCATCCCGCAGGAATATATAGTAGACGACCAGGAGGGCATACAGGAACCCCTTGGCATGATAGGCATACGCCTCGAGGTCAAGGTCCACATCGTCACGGCAGCCGTCACGAGCGCGCAGAACATCGTAAAGTGCGCCAATAAGGCCGGATTGGACGTTGCGGACATAGCTTTGCAGCAGATAGCGTCGAGCGAGGCGGTCCTCAACCCGGACGAAAAAGAGATAGGCGTGGTTTTGGTCGATATAGGCGGGGGCACCACTGATATTGCTCTTTACCACGGCGGCACAATAAAGTATACTACGGTAATTTCATTAGGCGGAAACCAGGTAACCGGCGACATCTCTGTGGGGCTTCGCACCACCGCAAACGAGGCGGAGAAGCTCAAGAGGGAGCACGGGTGCGCCATGACCGCCATGGTCTCAAGGGACGACGTGATGGAGGTTCAAAGCGTCGGGGGGAACACCTCCAAGACCGTCTCCCGCTACATGCTCTGCGAAATAATCGAACCGAGAATAGAAGAGATCTTCCAGCTCGTCAAGCGCGAGATAATGAAGTCCGGATACGAGAACCTCGTGTCCTCGGGCATCGTGCTCACGGGCGGCTCAGCCGCGATGGAGGGCATAACCGAGCTTGCGGAGCAGGTCTTCAACCTGCCCGTGAGAAGGGGCCTGCCCATAGGCATTACAGGCCTCGTGGACGTGGTGAAAAGCCCCATGTACTCGACCGGCGTTGGCCTGGTGCTCTACGGCGGAAAGAACATCGAAGGCACGCAGTTCCAGCGGGGCAACGACAGCACGCTCTTCAATAAATTAACGAACCGCATGAAGGGCTGGATGAAGGAGTTCTTCTAAGTTCTCGCAAAGGCAAGGCCCGTTTTCTCCTGTTCATGCTGGACTAACCAAATTTGAAAAAATACTCGGCGGCGGATACCCAAGGAGGTGGATTGATGGTGATCGAAATGGACGAGAACTTTAACATCGGCGCGAGGCTCAAGGTCATAGGCGTGGGCGGCTGCGGCGGCAACGCGGTCAACACGATGATCGAGAGCGGCCTTGACGGAATCGAGTTTCTTATTGCAAATACCGACAGCCAGGCGCTCGACAAATCTCTCGCCGGTATCAGGGTGCAGCTCGGCGCGAACCTCACAAAGGGGCTGGGCGCTGGCGCGAACCCCGAGGTCGGCAGGAACGCCGCTTTAGAGAGCAAGGAGCAGCTCATCGAGGCCCTGAAGGGCGCTGACATGGTCTTTGTCACTGCCGGAATGGGCGGCGGCACAGGCACGGGCGCAGGCCCCATAGTGGCAGAGGCAGCCAAAGAAGCAGGGGCGCTGGTAGTAGCCGTCGTGACAAAGCCCTTTGCCTTCGAAGGCCAGAAAAAGATGAGGCAGGCCGAGGAAGGCCTCAAAAGGCTCCGCGAAGTCGTGGACACCGTCATCACCATCCCGAATCAGAGGCTCCTCTCCGTATCCAACAAGAACACCTCCCTGAAGGAAGCATTCATGAGGGCCGACGAGGTGCTCATGCAGGCAGTGAAGGGCATCTCCGACGTAATAACCATACCTGGCCTTGTAAACGTTGACTTTGCCGACGTGCGCACCATCATGTCCGAGATGGGACAGGCGCTCATGGGCAGCGGCACTGCCCGCGGCGAGAACAGGGCAGCAGAGGCGGCGAGAAAGGCCATCTCATCACCGCTCCTCGAAGACATATCAATAAGCGGCGCAAGGGGCATACTCATCAATATCAGCGGCTCCTCTGACATGACCATACACGACGTTGATCAGGCATCGAGCCTCATACACGAGGAGGCCCATGAGGACGCCAACATCATCTTCGGCGCGGTGATAGACGAGTCCCTTGGCGAAGAGGTGAGGGTCACCGTAATAGCCACTGGCTTCGGCAAGGAGAAGGCCCAAAAGGAAGTCATTGCCCCGGCAATGGTCATAGAGGATAACCTCGATGTGCCGACCGTGCTGAGGCGGGGCTTTGGCAACGGCGAGCTCAAGAGCAACGAGATAAGGAGGCTCGGTAAGCTCGGCGGATTCAATGTCGATGACGAGGACCTCTACGACACTCCGACCTTCCTCCGTAAGCAGGCGGATTAACGACTCTCGTCAATCCAGGGAACCCGGAACCCAGGCCGGAAGGGGCTTGATGAGCCCTTTCCGGCTTTTTTGTGCATGGCGCGCCTGAGCCCTCCCGCCTTGTAAACCTTTTTAATTAATGAGATAATTTCAAGATATTCGCGACTATTCGGAGGAATTTTTATATCCTGGTCCATTAAAAAGAAGTTACGTGCCGCGCTCTCGAAAGAGCGCGGCACCGTCTATAAGGAGCACGGCGGCAGGCTCAAGCTCTGCCTCGTCTATCCAAACACCTATTCCGTTGGCATGGCGAATCTCGGCTTCCAGTCGGTCTACATGCTCCTGAACAGCCTGGAGGGGTGCGTCTGCGAGAGGGCCTTCCTGCCTGACAGGGAGACACTTCAGGAGCACGAGAGGACATCGACGCCGCTCCTCTCATACGAGTCCCAGACTCCTGTAAAGGATTTCGACCTCGTTGCATTCTCAATCCCTTTTGAGGACGACTACCTCAATGTCCCTGGCTTGCTTACGCTCGCTGGAATAGAGCCGATGGCCAGTAATCGGACAGGCAAGCCCCTTGTCGCTGCTGGCGGCGTGGCAATATCCCTGAACCCTGAGCCGCTGTCATCTTTTATTGATTTCATGCTTGCTGGAGAGGCCGAGGGCTCGTTCATGCCGCTCATCGAGATGCTCAGGGGCGCTGATGAGAGGGGGCTTGATAAAGAGTCGTTATTGAGAGAGCTCGACTCTCTCGATTGCGTCTACGTGCCCTCGTTCTACGAGGTCGAATACGAAGGCGTGAGGATAAAGGCGTTCAAGCCCCTGCATGGCGCAAAGCCTGCCGTAAAGGCGGCAAGGGCAAGGGATTTGGGCAGCCACCCTGTGCCTCAGAGCTTCATCTATACGCCTGATACCGAGTTCAATGAGACCTATTGCGTCGAAGTGGAGCGCGGCTGCGGAAAGGGTTGCAGGTTCTGCGCCGCAGGTTTTCTCTACCTGCCGCCGAGGATGAGGGATGCCGGAGCTGTCATGGATTCGGTTGAAAAAGGGATGAATGCTTCGGGCAAAGTCGGGCTCGTGGGCACGGCCGTCTCTGAGTATCCGGAGATAAAGGAGTTGTTGAGGCGCGGCATATCAAAGAAGGCCGTAATGACACTGTCCTCTCTCAGGCTCGATGAGCTCGATATGGAGTACCTGACGCTCCTTAAGGAGGCGGGCTACAGGACCATAACGCTTGCGCCAGAGGCGGCAACAGAGCGCATGCGGAGCGTCATCAACAAGGGCATAACGGATGATGAGATAATGGAGTCAGTGCGCCTCATTGCCGCAGCAGGCATCCGCAGGGTAAAGCTCTATTTCATAATCGGGCTTCCGGGAGAGTCAGATGAAGACGCGGAGGCGATAATCGGCCTTGCCGTAAGCATAAGGAAAGAGCTAAAGGGCGGCGAGGTGAATTTGAGCTTGAACCCATTCATACCAAAGCCATGCACGCCCTTTCAGTGGCATGGCTTTGAGTCTGTCGGCGTCATAGAAAAGCGGCTCTCAATAGTCAAGAAGGGCCTTGCCAAAGAGGGCATCAAGGTAAAGGATATGCCCGCAAAGGAGGCCTATTTGCAGGCGTACCTCTCAAGGGCTGACAGGAGGGCAGGTGAGCTGATACTGGCAGCCGCCTCTATGGGCTGGAAGAGGGCCATGAAGGGTAGGGAGGCCTTCATCGCCGAGTCGGTCCATTCTGCCAGGGGAAAGGATGAGATACTGCCCTGGGACATAATCGACCACGGCATTGAAAAGGATTATTTCTGGAAGGAGTACCAGAGGGGGCTCGCTGGAAAGCCCACCCCGCCGTGCGATGTTGGCAGGTGCACGAGGTGCGGGGTCTGTTGAGCTTCGGACCCCTCTTTTCTAAAGAGGGGCAGGGGAGATTATCCCGCAGGGCTTCAATTTTGCATGAACCCGAAAATTTGTGAGGCTCACACGTATTTTCAGGTTCAGGGTACAACCCTGAACCTGCCTGAAGATTACCCGTTGTCATTGCGAGCGCAGCGCGGCAATCTCAGGTCTTTGGTAAAAGGATGAGATTGCTTCGTCGCTGACGCGTCTCGCAATGACCTGCACATGAATGGATGCGGGGTCTGCTGAGGCGCTTAAGCAATCTAATTGTCATTCTGAGCGAAGCGAAGAATCTCGGTGCAGGTACGTTCTGGAGACTCTTTTCCGCATTAGCGGCCCGGAGATTCTTCGGTCGCTCTGCTCCCTCAGAATGACAAATTTAAATCGGAAAAATCAGAGTAAGCACGTTAAAAGAATGACCACCGACATCAAACAGCTCCTATCTCTCGTAAGAAAGCCCTCCCGTTATACGGGCGGAGAGGTCAACTCCGTAAAGAAAGACCTCTCGAAGGTGAGGCTTACCTTCGGGATGGCCTTCCCCGACGCCTATGAGATAGGCATGAGCCATCTCGGCATCCAGATACTCTACCAGATACTTAATGCAAGGGAGGATATCGCCTGCGAAAGGGTATTCGCTCCCTGGGCAGACATGGAGAGGCTTCTGCGGGAGAGGGGACTTAAGCTATCCACCCTCGAATCAGGCATACCGCTTTGCGGCCTCGACATACTCGGCATTTCTTTGCAGTACGAGCTCTCATACACAAACGTCCTCAACATGCTCGATCTCGGCGGCATACCGCTCCTTGCAAGCGAGAGGAAGAAGGGCGATACCTTTGTCATTGGCGGCGGGCCTGTTGCCTTCAACCCCGAGCCGGTTGCCGGGTTCTTCGACGCCCTGCTCCTTGGCGACGGCGAGGAGGCTGTGCTCGAAATTGCCGACGCAATAAGGGAAGGCATGGACAGGTATGAGGAGAGGCATGACATATTAAAGAGGCTCGCCCGCATACGCGGCGTCTATGTGCCCTCTTTCTTCGATGTCGAATACAACGATGACGGCACGGTGAAAAGGGTCGTGCCACTCGTCGAAGGCTATGAAAAGGTTGTAAAGAGGACGGTTCCTGACGTCAACGCCCTGCCTTTGCCTACGAGGCCCGTTGTCCCCTTCATGGAGACAATACACGACAGGGTGAGCGTGGAAATTTCCCGCGGCTGCACAAGGGGGTGCAGGTTCTGTCAGGCAGGCATGATATACAGGCCCGTGAGGGAGCGCACGCCCGAGAGGATAATTAAGATAATTGACGAGACATTGAAGAACACCGGATATGATGAGGTCTCGCTCCTTTCCCTGAGCTCCGGCGACTACACCTATATAGAGGACCTGCTTTCAGGCCTCATGAAGAGCTTTGCGGATGAGAAGATAGCCGTGTCGTTGCCTTCATTGCGTGTAGGCACCTTGAGCGCAAAGGTCGCGGCAGAGATAAAAAAGGTGAGGAAGACCGGCTTTACCCTCGCCCCTGAGGCAGGGAGCGAGCGCCTTCGCCAGCTCATAAACAAGGGCATAAAGGAAGAAGACCTCCATGCGGCAAGCCAGGATATATTCTCGCTCGGGTGGAAGGCATTGAAGCTATACTTCATGATTGGCCTGCCCACGGAAACGGAAGAAGACATACTCGCTATCGCCCGGCTTGGCGAGTGCGTAAAGAACATAGGCAAGGCTGCCTCTGGCAGGTGGCCTGAGATAAACGTAAGCGCATCTTCGTTCATACCAAAGCCATATACGCCCTTCCAGTGGGAGCCGCAGATAACCATGGAAGAAGGGCTCGCCAAGCAGGCCATGCTGAGGAAAGAGCTCAACAGATTGAAGCTCGGCTTCAAGTGGCACGACGCTGAAATGAGCCTCCTCGAGGGGGTATTCTCAAGGGGTGACAGGAGGCTTTCGACTGCAGTGCTCCTTGCCTTCAGGAAGGGCTGCCGCTTTGACGGCTGGAGCGAGCTCATGGACTTTGCCAAATGGCAGGAGGCCTTTGCAGAGCTCGGCATTGACCCGGCGTTCTACACCTCTCGAAGGAGGCCATTTGACGAGGTCTTCCCCTGGGACCACCTGAGTCCCGGGATTGACAAGGAATTTCTTAAAAAGGAATACGAGAGGACCATCTCGCTCAGCCAGACCCCTGACTGCAAGGTCGACAGGTGCTCAAAGTGCGGCCTTTGCGACTGGAAGGAGATAAAGCCCAGGTCAGCCGGGAGCCCTCCTCTCTTTGAGGAGAGGAAGAGAGTGCGCCATGAGGCCTCGTTCAGGCTCCGTCTCCGGTACTCCAAGACAGGCAGCTCGAGGTTCCTCGGACACCTCGAGCTCATGACCGTGGTCATCCGGGCAATAAGAAGGGCCGGTGTCCCCATCAAATACTCCCAGGGCTTCCACCCCATGCCAAAGCTCTCCTTTGGCCAGCCCCTGCCTGTAGGGATAGAGTCGCTCGAGGAATATCTGGACATGGAGCTTTCAGAAGCTAATGAGCCGGGTGAGGTTCTCAATAAGCTCAACAGCGAGATGCCCGAGGGCCTGCAGTTCCTCTCGGCAGCAGCCTTGTCCTTGAAAGTTCCTCTGCCCTCTGCTATTATGACAGAGTATATTGCCTCATTGAATGACAGCCCCCTGGGCTTGAATATAGATTTTGAAAAGATTGACGGGTTTGTAAGGGATTTTTTGAGCAGGGACTCCATTCACGTCCGCATCGAGAAGGAGGGCAAGGCCACAGACATCGACATAAAGCCCCTTTTGGCAGGGCTAACCCTGTCAGAGGATTTGACTTTGAGGCTCACCCTTAAAAAGGGCAATGGCGCTTCGGCGCGGCCTCACGATGTCCTTGCCTGCCTCCTCGGTCTGCCGAAGGAATCCGCCTCACTCATACCCGTCCTCAAGACCAGGGCCGTTCATTAACTTGCGCAAAAATTAATCTAAGGCTGCTCAAAAAGCTCCTGCGAGGCCCCGGTTAAACCGGGGAATGAGGAATGAGCGCGTACTTTCCCGTACGCCGCTTCTGCCGCGTCTCGACAAGCAGGTGGACTTTTTCTTCAGCCGGATGAAAGGCCGCATACCCCTTGCAACCTCAAGTAAAAAACAGCGAAAAGACCGAGATACTCATTAATTCCAACCCTTTTGAGACAAGGGTCGCGCTCATCGAGCACGGCCGCCTCGTCGAGTTCTACGTCGAGCGCGTAAAGGACAGAGGCATTACCGGGAACATCTACAAGGGCAAGATAGTAAGGGTCCTGCCCGGCATGCAGTCCGCCTTTGTCGAGATAGGCATACAGAGGACCTCTTTCCTCCATGTCTCGGACATCAAGGAGCCGCCGGACGAGTTCGAGGAAGAGGACGAGGAGCACCAGAAGCACGCGAACGTCCGCATACAGGACCTCATAAAAGAGGGTCAGGAGATAATGGTCCAGGCAGCCAAGGAACCGATCGGCACCAAGGGCGCCAGGGTCACATCCTATATATCCCTTCCGGGCCGCTATCTCGTCTTCATGCCCACCTATGACAAGATAGCCATATCAAGAAGGATATCGAGCGAGAAGGAGAGAAAGAGGCTACGCGAGATAGTATCCTCCATGAGGCCGCAGGGCTGCGGCTTCATCATACGCACGGTCTGCGACGGCATGCCCAAGGAGGACATCCAGGCTGATATGGAGTTCCTCATAAAGCTCTGGAACTCCATCC
>CAZDUP010000001.1:0-5189 GCA_964508625.1 uncultured Thermodesulfobacteriota bacterium | reverse complement strand
CCGGGCCTCATATGGTCTGAGCTCGACATTACGCTCCGCATCATAAGGGACCTCTTCTCAAAGGACATAGACAGGCTCGTAATCGACTCCAGGGAAGAGTACGAGAGGGCCAAAAAGTTCGTTGACGAGTTCATGCCGCAACTCTCTTCGAGGCTCGAGCTCTACGAGGGCAAGGAGGAGATATTCGACGCCCACGGCATCGAGATAGAGCTCACTGACGCGCTGGAGAGAAGGGTGTGGCTCCGCTCCGGCGGACACATCGTCATAGACCAGATGGAGGCCCTTACGGCCGTTGACGTCAACACAGGCAAGTACGTTGGCAAGAGGAGCTCTGAGGATACCATAGTCAAGACCAACCTCGAGGCTGTAAAGGAGATAGTCTACCAGCTCCGGCTCCGCAACATAGGCGGCATCATCGTCATAGACTTCATAGACATGGCCAGGGCAGCTGACAGGGAGAAGGTCTACAATACCCTGAAGGACGCGCTCAAGGCTGACAAGGCGCGCACCAACATATTGAAAATCTCCGAGCTCGGCATCGTGGAGATGACGAGAAAGAGGGTGAGGGAGAGCCTCTCCCAATCGCTCTGCGAGCCCTGCCCATATTGCGACGGCAATGCGCTCGTAAAGGCAAAGGACACCATCATAATGGACATCTTCAGGGAGCTTTCCAGGGAGCTCCCGCTCCGCAAGAAGAAGGCCACCCTGTACGTGAGCCCGGCCATATCCGAGCGTATAAAGGAAGACCCTGCGCCGCTTGAGAACCTCGAGAAGAAGTTCGGCAGGAAGATAATCATAAAGCCAGTTGAGAGGTTCCATCAGGAGAGATACGAGATACTGTAACCAAAATTGCTCTTTTCCCCGATCTCGTTGTCAGGTCAAAAATAAAAATGCTCACATATTGCCATATATGCTGCGCTTTTTATTTTTGCCCTTCCTCGACCTCGGAAAAAATAGCTGATTTTGGATTTAGCCATTCAAAACCCCTGTTTTGAAAGGGCTTTTCCGCCTCAAATCCCTTGACAAACAAGCCCCTTAACGTTTACCATGATGACTGGCAGTCTTCCCACTTCTTATTATCCAAGAGGGCTTCATATGAAACGTGCGGTAATCATCTGGACTGCGGCCATTGCTGCCGCGCTCTTCCTGTCAACGCCTGTCCTGGCTGGTATCCCTGAAGGGAAAAAGGCCTTTGAAACAGGCAAATGCGCCTCCTGCCACCAGATAGCAGGGCCAGCCTCCGAGAAGACGATAAAGGATCAGCTCTCGAAGAAAGGGCCTGAGCTATGGTATTCGGGCAGCAAGTTCAAGGCAGGGTTCCTGGAAAAATGGCTTACGAACCCGCAGCCCATAAGGCCCTTGGCCTACAACTCGCTCACTGAGAGGAACAGGGGAGGGCACCCGAGCCTTCCAGCAAAAGAGGCGAGGGATGTCGCGGAGTACCTTATGAGCCTGAAGTCAGCAGACGTCAAGGCACATGGCATTCAGCCGAAGGACACGCCAAAGGGCAGGGTCATGTTCATAAAAAAGCAGTCGTGCTACGGCTGCCACACGGTGAACGTCAAGGGCAAGGCAGTTGGCGGCCTCACCGGCCCTTCGCTATCGAGCGCCTCAGAGCGCCTGAACCCGGACTGGATATATGCGTACCTCTCAAACCCGAAGGCATTCAAGCCCTTTAAGATGATGCCGGTTTATACGGGCATCATAAACGACGCTGACATGAAAGAGCTTGCTGCATATGTGGGAGGGCTCAGATGATATCGATTGTAAAGAGGGCCTTTTACGTAATTCCTGCCTTCCTTTTTGCCATAGGATTCGCTCTGCCGTCGCAGGGCGCGTCCGTGGAGGAGAACTACAGGTTCTACTGCGCCCAGTGCCACGGCATATACGGCAAGGGCGACGGTCCGAACGCCACGAGGGAGATGCCAGTGAGCCCGCGCGACCACACGAACGCGCTTGAGATGAACAAGCTCACCGACGAGGACATAATAAACGCCATAGCGGAGGGCGGGCCAGCCACGAGCAAATCAAGCCTCATGCCGCCCTTTGGCAAAACGCTTTCAAAGAACGAGATAGTGGAGCTCAAGAACTATATTAGGAAGCTCTGTAATTGCAAAGGCAAGTAACAGGGCCGCCCCTGAACCGTTTTCAGAGGCAGCCAGAGGCAGTAATAGATGGGTTTCGGTTCTGAAAATATGAGCTTCATCCTGATGCTCCTCGGCGCGCTCCTCGTTGTCGAAGGCATCCCGTACTTCGGATTTCCGAAGGCGGTAAGGGAGTGGGCAGGCTACCTGCACCGCCTTCCCGAGAAGAGGATGAGGCTCATGGGCTTCGTCATAATGTCGGTGGGGATTGCGCTCCTCTTTGCCATCAGGGACATCTGGCAATAAGGCTTTCTTTCATCCGGGCCTTTATAAGTCGCTTCCGGCATCATCATTCTCTGTCTGATTATCCACGATCATCTATGTTGAACAATCTCAAGACAAGGCCCTTGCGGCT
Organism: uncultured Thermodesulfobacteriota bacterium; assembly: GCA_964508625.1. Lineage (GTDB taxonomy): Bacteria > Desulfobacterota > GWC2-55-46 > GWC2-55-46 > GWC2-55-46 > UBA5799. The sequence continues at coordinate 2,690 of CAZDUP010000001.1, read as the reverse complement.
CATATATGCCCTTCTCCTCTTCCTTGCCGGATGCCTCCACACTGTTCCGGGCCAGGCCGGATATAGTGAGAAGGTCAGGGTGCTTATAGCCAAGTCATCCTCGTTCGACCTGAGGGGCACAGACAGGGGCGATCTCCATATAAAGAGGGACGGCACAGGCATACTCGTAAACGGCAGGCGCAAGGCCCTTCCCCTGCGGCTTTATCCCGAAGGCGAGTTCATATATGTCGGCAAACGGCCTTACAGGGGCTCTGTCGAGATAACGGCTGTCAAGGACGGCCTGCTCCTCATAAACGAAGTCCATCTCGATTCATATATAGCCGGCATCATAAACAACGAGATATCCTCCAAGTGGCCGGAGGGCGTAATAAAGAGCCAGGTCGTCATAGCCAGGACATATGCCATCTTCAACATCAGGAAAAAGGCCAATTCTCAATACCACCTCGAGAGCTCGGTCATGGGGCAGGTATATAACGGCGCAGCTGGCGAGGACGATATCGTAAGGAGGGCGGTGAGGGAGACTGCCGGGGAGATACTCTTATTCGGCGGAGAGCCGGCCCTTACTGTATATCACTCCAATGCCGGTGGCATGACAGAGGCAGCGAGCGACGTATGGCGCACCGGATACCCCTATCTGGTGCCGGTAGAGAGCCCCTTTGATGAGGGCGCACCCAGGTTTGAATGGGACTTCTCGATCGAAGCCTCGCTTCTGGGCGAGCAGCTCTCTGCAGCCGGATACGCGATGCGCGCCCCTGAGGAGGTATCTGTTCTGGAGACCACGCTCTCGGGCAGGATAAAGCTCCTGTCTGTGAGGGACTCATCCGGCAGAGATGTCACGCTTTCAGGCGAGGATATGAGAAAGGCCCTCGGCTATTCCAACCTGAGGTCGACCTTCTTCGAGGTCAGCAGGAGGGAAGGCGCCTTTGTCTTCAGGGGCAAGGGCTCTGGCCACGGCGTGGGCCTTTCGCAGTGGGGGGCAAAGGGAATGGCCGAGAACGGATACTCCTACAAGGAGATCCTCGACCACTTCTATCCCGGCACTGAGCTGACGGTCGCCTGGTAACTCGTCCGCGGGAAATCCCGAAAATAATTTTTGATGTTGGTCTGGTGCTTGCTGAAGAATGAACTTTCCCCCAGCAAGCCGCGGCGTATCGTCAGATCCTCCCCTCCCTTGACGGGAGGGGACTGGGGAGGGTGACGTATCCTTCACCCACTCCCAGCTCCCCCGTCAAGGGGGAGTAGTTAAAAAGCGGTGTAGCAAGCTGCGGGGTATAGACCGTAAGATAGAATAAAAATTTTCGAGCTGGAAAAAGCTCCTCCATATGCAGGCGACGAGCGGCTTGACAAGCAGATGGACTTATTTCATGCCTGCCGAAAAGATGGCACACCACTATGGAACTTAAGGACTTTGAATTCGACCTGCCGGAGAGGCTCATAGCCCAGCGCCCTCTGCCTCTGCGCTCTTCATCGCGCCTGATGGCAGTATCTCGGCAGACCGGCATGATAGAGCACAGGTCATTTACTGACCTGCCCGGATTCCTCAGGCCCGGCGACGTCCTCGTTTTGAACGACACGAAGGTCATCCCGACACGGCTATTCGGGACCAAGGCGACCGGTGGCAAGGTCGAGCTGCTGCTTATCGAGCTGGTGGAGGGCGATGAGTGGCAATGCCTCTCCAGGCCTTCTCTCAAGCCCGGCACGCGGATATCCTTCGACGGAGTTGATGGAGAGGTGACTGGGAAAGATGCTGATGGGCTCTGCACAATAAGGTTCTCCAGAACGCTTGACCTCGAGCAGATGGGCAAGGTCCCGCTCCCCCCTTATATAAGGAGGGAGGCTGACGAGGATGACAGGGTAAGGTATCAGACAATATTCGCCGGGCCCGAGGGCGCGGTGGCAGCTCCGACGGCAGGGCTGCATTTTACCCAGGGCGTTCTGGACGAGATAAGGGCAAAGGGCGTTCTCGTCCATCATGTCACGCTCCATACAGGGCCCGGTACGTTCATGCCGGTCCGCACCGAGCGAATAGAAGAGCACAGGATGATGCGCGAGCGCTACAGCATCCCGATCGACACATTCAGGGCTGTGGCAGAAGCCAAAAGAGAGGGGCGCAGAGTGGTCGCTGTAGGCACGACCTCTACAAGGGCGCTGGAGGCGAGCGTGAGAGACGGCTTTGAGGAGCCTCTTCTCAAGGGCGCGACAGACCTCTTCATATACCCTGGGTTCGCCTTCAGGGCAGTTGACGCGCTCCTTACCAACTTTCATCTGCCGGGCTCGACGCTTCTCATGCTGGTGTCGGCCTTTGCAGGCAGGGGATTAATACTCAAGGCGTACGCCGAAGCCGTACAGAAGGAGTACAGGTTCTTCAGCTACGGCGATGCCATGCTGCTCTTCTGACAGGATGTTGAAAAGTCCATCAATGGATTGCGTGGCAGGGTGTTTTTCAACACCCTGCCAGGAAATGTCTGTTATAATAATCCTCCATCGATCACAGCAAGACAAACGCCAAAGAGGTATCTGCATAGTGCCGGGATTTTCATTCGAGCTTAAGAGACAGGACGCATCGGCAAGGCTGGGCCGCATAACCACGCCGCACGGTGAGGTGACGACGCCGGTCTTCATGCCCGTTGGCACAAAGGCTTCTGTAAAGGGCCTTACACCCGAAGAGCTTGAGGCAATGGGCATCGAGA